>PTKA01000479.1 GCA_002937525.1 Alphaproteobacteria bacterium MarineAlpha10_Bin3 | reverse complement strand
CTTTGCGCAATTTCGTGCCGGCAAACCAGGCGGAAAAGCTCACAATCATCGAAGATATGGCGTTTTTCCTGACGCCCGTCCTGACCGCGCCACCGGCCGGCACCGGGCCGCCGCCGCTGGCGGTGCTGCAAGAATTCCGCCAATCCCTCGCCGCCATGCGGGCCCGAATCCAGGATCGCGCGTTGCGCCAATCGACCCAGCGTCTTGCCCTTGCGCTGGGCGGGCTGCGCGGTTCCATCGATGCCGCGGGTCTGGAACAGCGCCTGACCGCGGGCTTGGCGACATTGCTCGCCGATCTGCGCCAGTTGCTGGCCGCCCAGCCGGTCGGTCTCGACGATATCCCCGGCCACCTGCGCCGGGCGTGGATCGCCCATGACGGCCGCGTGCGCGTCCAGGCCTGGCCGGCCAAGGCAATCGCCGGCAATGACGATTTGCGCCGTTTCGCGGCCGCCGTCCTGGCCGCCGAACCCAGCGCCGTCGGCACGCCGGTGACGATCACGCAAGCCAGCGGCGCGGTCGTGGCGGCGTTCCGCCAGGCGACGGCGACCGCGTTCGTGCTGGTGACCATCGTCTTGCTGGTCTTGCTGCGCCGGCTTGGCGATACAGCACTGGTTCTGGCCCCCCTGGTGCTGGCGGCGATGCTGACGGGGGCGACCTCGGTTGTCCTCGATCTTCCGTTCAATTTCGCCAATGTCATCGTACTGCCGCTGCTGTTCGGGCTCGGCGTTGCCAGCGGCGTCCATCTGGTAATGCGCCGCCGGCGCACCGGCGACGCGGTCGAATTGCTGCGCACCAGCACGCCGCGCGCGGTCCTCTATAGCGCGCTGACGACCATCGCCTCGTTCGGCAGTCTGGCGCTATCGGGGCATCGGGGCATGACCAGCATGGGCCAGCTTCTGACCATTGCGATCGCCTACAGCTTGATCTGCACCCTGATCGTCCTGCCGGCGCTGATGGTCTGGCTGGAACGGCGCAAGCGGCCATGACGCCGTTGGAAGTGGACGCGCTGGACTATCCTTCGTAGAAATACGCCGAGCGCCATCAAACAATCGAATGTCCCAATCATGCCCGAACCGATTGCCATTGCCGCCTATCGCCGGCCCGCGATAAAAGCGGTCATGCTGGCGGCGGGCATCGGCGCGCGGCTGAAAAAAGCCGCCGGTTTTCCACCGAAAATACTGCTGCGGTTTGGCGGCAAGACATTGCTGCAACGCCATGTGGAAATATTGCGGCATTTGGGTATCGGCGAACTGGTTCTGGGCGTCGGATATCAGGCCCATAATATCCGGCGGGAAATCGCCGATCTGGGGGCCGGCGATTTCGTGCGCACCGTCGATTGCCCGGAACACGCCAAGGGTGCGCCCTATACAATGTGGGGGTTGCGCGCCGAATTCAACGGGCCGGTCCTGTTCATGGACGGCGATGTTCTGTACGATCACCGGCTGATGGCGGCGCTGCTGGATTGCGGGCACCAGACCTGTTTCGCCATGGACCGGAAGGTTCGCCCTGGCGACGACCCGGTGAAGATTTGCTTTCGCGACGGCCGGATCGTCGATTTCCACAAGCAGCCGACCGCGCTCCATGACGATTTCGCCGAATGGGTTGGTTTCCTGCGCCTGTCCGCCGAGGTAACCAGCCAGATCGAGGCGGCATTACGGCCCTATATCGAGGCCGGGCGGACCGATATTATCTACGAACAGGTCTTCCGCGATATTCTGCATGGTTCGGCCCATGGCACGTTCGACACGGCGGACATCACCGGCCTGCCCTGGACCGAAATCGATTTTCCGCACGATCTGGAATTTGCCCGCGCAACGATTTTCCCCGCCCTTCTTCCGTTGCCGGAATGAAAAACCGGGCGACGATAAAGCCCCCCTGGGACCAGCGCCTTGCCCGGCCGCTGGCCCGCCTGCTGGCGCGCACGCCAGCGACGCCGAACCAGGTCACCACGTTCAGTCTGGCGCTGGGCGTGGCCGGCGGCGCAATGCTGGCGCTGGGCGGCAGCGCGGCCCCTTGGGGGGCGTTGTTGTACATGCTGGCGCAGTTCACCGATCATATCGATGGCGAACTGGCCCGCATGACCGGACAGGCCAGCGAATTTGGCCATAATTACGACCATGTCTCGGGCGGCATATTCGAGTTCACGCTGTTCTGCGGCATCGGCTTTGGCCTCGACGCCGGCGCATTGGGCGGCTGGGGCCCGGGGCTGGGATTGA
>PTKA01000478.1 GCA_002937525.1 Alphaproteobacteria bacterium MarineAlpha10_Bin3 | reverse complement strand
TGAGTGGCGTTTTAACAACAGTGACCCAGCATCTCAATTATTGCAGCTAAGGCAATGGGTTAGAATGTACTTGAACTAGTTATCTGGGTCAGCCCCAAATTTTAATCGAATTATGCCGCCAATACCTCGAACACGTCGCCTTCCGGCTGCCGCTGTTCGATATGCCGGCGGTGCCATAGCGCGTAAAATAACAGGTTCCAGGCCGCCATCCGGGCGTGCTTGCGGGTTGAGACATAGAGCGCGGCGACCTGATCGGGGCGGCATATCTCGGCCACCCCCGGGCTGGCGGCAACCAGCGGCCCCAGGGTCGCGCCGCGCTCGGAAATCCATTCGCCGACCGGCACGGTGAAGCCGCTTTTGCGCTCGAACGGGCGCGCCGACGGTAGCGCGCGGGCGAGCCATTGGCGCAATATCCACTTGCCCTGGCGCTTATGAATTTTGAGGTTGTCCGGCAGCCGAAAGGCGGCTTGCGCGACCGCCATGTCGAGGAACGGCGTCCGTCCTTCCAGGCCATGCGCCATCAGGCAGCGGTCGAGCTTGGTCAGCAGATCGTTTGGCAGCCAGTCGGTCATATCGACCGCCTGGGCGATTTGCAGGCGCGAACGGCCGGCGTCGCTGGCCGTGGCCTCGGCGGCGGACAGGCCGTCGCGCCAGCCGGCGGAATTTTCCCGCAACACGCCCAGCCCATCGAAGATGCCGCGCGCCCGCATGGTGCGGCCACCCTGCCACCACGGACGCAACGCACTGCGGTAGCGGCCATAGCCGGCGAACATCTCGTCGCCGCCCTCGCCGCACAGCACGACCTTCAGTTCCTTGGCCGCCTCTTGCGCCAGTTTCCAGCTTGGCAGGATGGCGTAATCGGCGGCCGGGTCGTCCATGGCGGCGGCGATTCGTGGCAGCATGGACCAGAAATCGGTGCTGGAAAACTCGATCTCATGATAATCGGCGCCGACCGATTGGGCCAGCCGCCGCGCATGCGCGCGCTCATCGGCGACCTGGGTGCCGGAAAATCCGGCCGTGAAGGCGGTCACCGGGCGCTCGTTCAACCGCGCCATCAGGGCCAGAATAGTGGCCGAATCGATCCCCCCCGACAAGAATAGCCCATAGGGCACGTCGGCGCGCTGATGCATCGTCACGCTGTCTTCGAGCGCCCGGTCCAGCCGCCGCAGGCCGTCCTCCATATCCAGCGATTCGGGGCCGCCAGCGGGCAGCGCCGGCCGCCGCCGCCGCTCGACGATACGGCCGCCGCGCACGATCAGCGTCTCGCCCGGCAGGACCCGGTCGATGCCCCGGAATATGGTCCTTCGGCCACAGGTGAATTGAAGCTGCAGCAATTCGGCGCGCTGTTCGGTGGCCAGCTCCGGCTCGATCAGCCCGGCCGCGATCAGCGCCTGCGGTTCGGACGCAAACGCGAACAAATCCGGCGTTTCGATATAGTATAGCGGCTTGATGCCGAACGGATCGCGGGCCAGGATAAGGCGTCCTTCGGCCGGGTCGTGAATGGCGATGGCGTACATGCCGCGCAACGACTCGGTGAAGGAAATGCCGTCGCGCCGGTATAGATGCAATGGCGGTTCGCAGTCGGACTGGGTGGTATGGGCGGTGCCGTTCAGGCCGGCGCGCAGTTCGATATAGTTATAGATTTCCGCGTTGGCGATCAGCGCCGCCCCGCCGGGTTCGTAGATCGGCTGGTCGCCGGTTTTAAGGTCGATGACCGCCAGGCGCGTCTGCACCATGGCGACGGGACCGGCAAGATACTTGCCTTCGCCATCGGGGCAACGATGGCCCAGCGCGCGGGCGAACGGATCCAGGACCGCCGGGTCCGGATCGCGGCCGTCTTTTGTCATGATGCCGGCAATTCCGCACATCAGCCTGTCACGCTCGCGAAAAATTCAAGATAGCGGGAAACCACGATTTCCTCGGTGAAACCCGCCTCATACGCAGTGCGGCCGCCGATGACAAGCGTGCCGCTCAGATCTAGCGATCCGGTGACGCGGCGGATCGCTGCGCCAAGTGCCGCGGCATCGTCCAGCGGTGTGAGTATCCCGCTGACCCCGTCGTCGATCAGCGCCGAAGGCCCCTGCGAGCGGGTGGCGATGACCGGGCGGTCCTGGGCCCAGGCTTCGATCACGATATTGCCCAGCGGTTCGTGCCGCGACGAACAGATCAGCGCATCGCAGGCCGCCAGCAGTGCTGCCGGGTCGGTCGGTCCACCCTCTTCCG
>PTKA01000477.1 GCA_002937525.1 Alphaproteobacteria bacterium MarineAlpha10_Bin3 | reverse complement strand
CCGCAATCTGGGACGGATCGGGCTCGGGCTTGGCTTTATGCTGCTGGCGCTGGGATTGATTGTCGCGACTTCGGCGCCGTTGCGGGACTCAGCCGTGTTGCGCAGTGTCGTGGCCGCACTGTCCGGCGAGCCGGTCCTGGCCGTTCTGGTCGCGGCGGCGTTGACCTGGCTGGCTCATTCCAGCCTGGCGACGATTTTGCTGATCGTATCGTTTGTCGCCGCCGGCGTGGCCAGCCTCGATCTGGCATTTGCGCTGGTGCTCGGCGCCAATCTGGGCGGCTCGCTGCCGGCGCTCACCGCCACCTTGCGCGCGCCGCCGGCGGGCCGCCGGGTGGCGATCGGCAACGCCATCTTCAAGCTCGCCGGGGTCGTTCTGGCGCTGCCGTTCCTGGCCGTTCTGGCGCCCTGGATTGCCGCGTTCGAAGCCGATCCATTGCGCCAGGTGGTGAATTTTCACACCGCCTTCAATCTGGCGCTGGCCGTGCTGTTCATCGGATTGACCGGCGTGGTCGGGCGGCTTGCCGCGCGGTTGGCGCCCGATGCGGCGGCCGCCGACGATCCGGCGGCGGCGCGCTATCTCGACCCCTCCGCGCTCGGCGAACCGGGTGTGGCGCTGGCGTCGGCGTCGCGCGAGACGCTGCGCATGGGCGATGCGTTGGATGCGATGCTGCGCGAGGTGATCGAGGTCTTTGGTGAAAACGACAAGGCGCGCATCGCGCGCATCTCGCGCATGGACGATACGGTCGATGGGCTGTACGAAGCGATCAAGCGCTACCTTACCGAAGTCAGCCGCGAGGCGCTGGACGGGCCGGAAAGCAAGCGCTGCACCGATATCATGTCGTTTGTGACCAATCTCGAACATGTCGGCGATATCATCGACAAGAACCTGCTCGAACTGGCGTCGAAGAAGGTCAAATATCAGTTGCGGTTTTCCGACCAGGGGCTGGCCGAAATCACCGCGCTGCATGGCCGCGTGGCGGATAATCTGCAACTGGCGATGAACGTGTTCGTCAGTGGCGACCGCGATCTCGCCCGCCGTCTGTTGTCGGAAAAGGATCATTTCCGCGACCTTGAACGCCAGGCGGCGGAAAGTCACCACGAACGGCTGCGCCACGGGCAGCGGGAAAGCATCGAGACATCGTCGCTGCATCTCGATGTTCTGCGCGACCTGAAACGAATCAACAGCCACCTGACATCGGTCGCCTATCCGATCCTGGAAGCGTCGGGCGATTTGCGCCGCTCGCGGTTGCGCGACCGCGCGGCGGCGCGCGAGGCGTGATTTTGACGCTGCTGCGGCGCTGGTGTTATGCTTGGCGTCCCGCCGCCGCGCTTTATTTATTTGGGAGAGACCACGATGTCCATCAGCCTGGAACAGTTATCCGACCAATGCCGCGAAATCCTGAGCGAAAAATCCGGCGCCGACGCCCTTGAAAGCGTGCGCCAGGTTTTGGAAAAAGTGCTGGTCGACGATGCGTTCGTCGCCGCGCATATCGGGCCGCAAGAAACCGCCGGGCGCAAGGTCTTGTTCGAGGATCCGGATCTGGGCTTCACCATCTGCGCCCATGCGCGCGGCAACAAGGCGGAAAGCCCGCCGCACGACCATGGCAATAGCTGGGCGATTTATGGCCAGGTGGCCGGTGAGACGCAAATGACCGACTGGCGCAAATTGAGCGCGCCCGAAGGCGACAAGCCCGGCACGGTCAAAGCGGTCCGGACCTATACGCTCAAACCGGGCATGGCGAAATATTACAATGTCGGCGATCTGCATTCGCCAAGCCGGTCCTTACCGACGCGGCTGATCCGCATCGAGGGCCGGAACATGGATAATGCGCCCCAGCGCGACCGCTATGTCGTGGCCGAAACCGCTTCGTGATCCGCGTTACGGCGTCTTGAACCCGGCGGTCCGGGTCAGGATGGCGGGAACGAACTCCGTCGTCGAAATGCGGCTGAACCCGGCGGCGGCGAAATAGCCCTCGACCTCGGTTACCGAATGGGCGAGGCCGAACGAGTTGGCGACCGACTGGCCCAGACCCCACATCGCCGCATCGGCCGGGCCGTCGCGCGCGGCGTTCAGGGTCTCGCCGATAAGATGCATCTCGCCGCCCGGCAACAGCGCGTCATGCGCCTTGCGCACGATATCGGCGATCTGTTCGCGGCCGCACATCGGCAGATTGCTGGCCATGATGACGACGTCGGCGTCGGCCGGGAACGGATCAATGTTGA
>PTKA01000476.1 GCA_002937525.1 Alphaproteobacteria bacterium MarineAlpha10_Bin3 | reverse complement strand
TTCGTGGTCGCCTCGTTGCTGGCCGCGGTGGCCTTGTGGGTCGTTCTGGGCGGCGTTGGCGGCTATCTTTACGACCGCTTCGCCAAGGTGGCGTACAGCGGATCGGGCGTGACAACGCGACATACCGGATAATTTCGATAAACCAGGCCAAAGCGGTTGATTTTTCTCGACAACGGCCGATATTTGCCGCTAACGAAACGGCAAGTATCAAAATGAGCCATTCCAACGTCGATGGGTATCGCACCGAACCGCGACCGGCGGTGTTGGCGTAGGCGTATTCCCCACGGAATAGGCCGGTCCTGAATTTCAGCGGGCGTGCGGAGGAACCATTCGTGCCACAGATCAGCAAATACGGGCTGGATAAACACGGCATCGTCAACACTGCCGAAACAATCTGGAACCAGGGGGCGGAAAGCCTCTACGAAGCGACGATCCGGGCCGGTCTTGGCACTCTCGCGCAAGGCGGCGCGCTTTCGGTCAATACCGGCAAATACACCGGGCGCTCGGCGAACGATAAATTTCTCGTCGAGGAACCGTCGAGCCGGGACAATATCTGGTGGGGTCCGGTCAACAAGCCGATCTCGCCGGACCGCTTCGATGCGATGCAGGCCAAGATGCTGGCCTATTATCAAGGCCGCGCGCTCTATGTGCAGGATCTTTACGCCGGCGCCGACCCGCAGTTCCGCATTTCGGTCCGGGTGGTTACCGACAGCGCCTGGCACAGCCTGTTCGCCCGCAACATGTTCATCGCCGTGCCCGACGCGGAGCGGCCCGCCTTCGCGCCCGACCTGACCATCCTGCACGCACCGATGATGCACGCCGCCGGCGAGGCCGACGGGGTCAATTCGGAAGCCTTCATCTTGATGAATTTCGCCCGCCAGATGGTGTTGATTGGCGGCACGCAATATGCCGGCGAGATCAAGAAGTCGGTGTTCGGTTATCTCAATTACATGTTGCCGGAACGCGGCGTGCTGCCGATGCATTGCTCGGCCAATATTGGCGACGATGGCGCCACCAGCATCTTCTTCGGCCTGTCCGGCACCGGCAAGACGACGTTGTCAGCGGATGGCACCCGGCCTTTGATCGGCGATGACGAACATGGCTGGTCGGATAACGGCGTCTTCAATTTCGAGGGCGGCTGCTACGCCAAGGTCATCAACCTGTCGGCCGAAGCGGAACCGGAAATCTACGCCACAACCAAGCGCTTCGGCACGGTGCTGGAAAACGTCGTGCTTGACCCGCATAGCCGGGCGCCCGATTTCAACGATGGATCGCTGGCGGAAAATTCGCGGGCGTCCTACCCGATCGACTTCATCGAAAACATCGTCGAAAGCGGCCGCGGCGGCCAGCCGGCCAATGTCGTCATGCTGACCGCCGACGCCTTTGGCGTGCTGCCGCCGATCAGCCGGCTTACCGCCGACCAGGCGATGTATCATTTCCTGTCCGGCTATACCGCCAGGGTGGCTGGCACCGAACGCGGCGTGACGGAACCGCAGGCGACCTTTTCAAGCTGCTTTGGCGCGCCCTTCATGCCGCGCCACCCATCGGTCTACGCCAAGTTGCTGGGCGAACGCATCGCCAAGACCGGCGCCAAATGCTGGCTGGTCAATACCGGCTGGTCGGGCGGCGCCTATGGCACCGGAACGCGGATGAAAATCTCCTATACCCGCGCCATGGTCCGCGCCGCGCTGGATGGCCGGCTGGACGAGGTCGCGGAAACGCCCGACCCGAATTTCGGCCTGCTGGTTCCCGAAACCTGCCCCGACGTCCCGGCCGAAGTCCTGCAACCCCGCAATACCTGGCAGGACAAGAACGCCTATGATTCCACCGCCGGCGACCTGCGCGGCCGCTTCGAGGCGAATTTCAAGCAGTTCGAGGAATATGTCGGCGAGAGCGTGAAGAAGGTGGGCATTTACAAGGCGGCGTAAATCAAATCCCGAGCGAACCAACTTGGTTCGCAACGACGCATTTGCGCAAAAAAAATCTACCCGATTAGTGCTTTCGCGGCGCTGGCAATGACGGCGTAGCGCGCCGTCTTGCCGATCGCGACCAGGACCACAAACAGCCAGAAATTGACCCGCAGAACCCCGGCGGCGAAGGTCAGAGGGTCACCGACAACCGGCAGCCAGGCGAACAGCAGCGAGCAGGTACCAAACCGGTTGAAACGGTCCGTCGCGCGGTCCAGCGCCGCCGGTTTGATCGGAAACCACCGCCGCTCGCGCCAG
>PTKA01000475.1 GCA_002937525.1 Alphaproteobacteria bacterium MarineAlpha10_Bin3 | reverse complement strand
TACCTTCAAGGCTTATGTCGAACAGATGCTCGCCCCGACCCTGAAAGCTGGAGATATTGTCATCATGGACAACCTCTCGGCCCACAAGGTCGAGGGCGTCCGCAAGGCCATCGAAGCGGTTGGCACCAGTTTGGTTTATCCTCTCGCGGATTCCCTTCATGCCTTCCGTCGACCGGGAAAGAATTCTTGGCCTGGCCCGCGGCACGATACATCCAAGCGCCCGGGACCTTGAAGATATCGACGTCGTTTTGAAGCAATGCCGCGCTGCGCTGGAAAACGAGCGAGCCTAGAGCGGATCAGGATTGATCCAGTTCATCAATCCTGATTTGCTCTAAGGTTCGACGATGACCTTGCCGAAAACCTCGCGGTCTTCCAGCAGGCGCAGCGCCTCGCGCGCTTCGGTCAGGGGAAAAACATGGTCGATGACCGGCGCCATGCGGCCGTCTTCGATGTAGCGCATCAGCGCTTCCAGATCGTCGCGCTCCCAGGAATTGGAGCCAAGCAGCTTCAGCTCGAAGGTCCAGATATAGCGGATATCGGTCTTGGGATCATAGCCGGCGGTGGCACCGCAGGTCAGCATCCGCCCGCCCCGGCGCAGGCATTTCAACGACGGAACCCAGGTATCGCCGCCGGTAAAATTGACGACCATATCGACGCCGCCGGTATCCGCGTTGCGGGTCGGCTTGTCGTAGCGCTTCCAGATTTCCTTGTGAAATTCGCTTTTGATGTAGTCGATGCCGTAATCGGTGCCGAATTCCGCCAGACGGTCCAGTTTTTCCTGGCTGCTGGCGCACACCACGACCTGCGCGCCGAACATCTTGGCCAGCATGACGCAGCCGGTGCCAACCCCGCCGCTGGCGCCAAGGATAAGGCAACGTTCGCCCTGCGCGATTCGGCCATTGGTTACCATCATGCGGTGCGCGGTGCCGTAGGCGACCGGCAGGCTGGCCGCCTGCGCGAAGCTCACGCCCTGCGGCATGGCGACCAGTTGGTGGGCCTTGGCGCGGCAGAATTCCGCCAGACCGCCATGCATGGTTTCGCCCATCAGCCCGCCTTCGACGCGGTTGCGGGGATCGACCAGCACCCGGTCGCCAACCGACCAGCCGGTCACCGACTTGCCTATTTCGGCGATCTCGCCGGCGACATCCAGACCACAGATGACCGGCAGGTTGAGTTTGATGCCCGGCATGCCGCGGCGCGTGAAAATATCGTGGTAGTTGAGCGACGACGCCTTGACCCGCAGCACCACATCGTCGCCGCCGCATTCCGGGTCGGGAAAATTGGCTTCATAGACCAGATTTTCCGGGCCGCCATGTTCGTGAATTACCATTGCGCGCATTGTGTTTCTCGATTCGATTTTCAGGCTTGGATGAAGGAAATAACCGGGCCATGGGTGTATTTCGGCCCGACCCAGATCGCTGGATAGGGATGTTCGGTGTAGGCAACGCCGTTATCGGCCAGATGCGTTCGCGCCGTGTCCAAATCGCGCACCGCAAATCCGATGGTGGCGACATAGGGCAGGCAGGGCGGCGCGACGCCCGGAATCCAGCTATCCATGCCGGCTTTGTCCATCACATAGACTTTGCCGCGTTGCAGCGTGAACTGGGCGACGCCGGGCATGGCGTCCTTTGGCGTCAGATCGAGCAGCCGGCCAAGCCGTTCGCTGGCCGCATCGACATCGGCAACGCAAAGGCCGATTTCGGCCAGCCCGATAGCGCTATTGGCATGGGTCATCAGATGCGGCTGCCACAATACATCGCGGGTCAAATGCTCGATGAAGATGAACTTGGCTTCGGGGCACGCGCCGGGCTCCAGATTGATATTACGGAACGCGGCCAGCCGGGTCTCCGCGTCATTGGGGCCGAACGCGGCCGGCCGCTCAAGGCGCATCGGCGCGCAAACGCCGTCAAAACGGGCGCTGAGCGCGGCATAAGCGGCATCGGCATCGCCACTGCCGAAGGCGACGATATGGGCGCCTTCATAGCGATCCAGCAGCGCCTTGGTGGTGCTGTGCAAATTTGGATCGACGATGCCGATGATTTCGAGATAGCCGTCCTCGAACATCGCGCAATGATTGCCCGAACCCCAGGGCTCGACCGGCCCGCCAGGGGTCACCGCACCCGAATGGAACCCGCGCGGGGTCAAAGTAAAGCCAAGCCGCGCATAGGCCGAATTCGAGCGCGGCTTCCACAGCCCGCGATCCTGCGCCTCCTTGAGCCGTTCGGC
>PTKA01000474.1 GCA_002937525.1 Alphaproteobacteria bacterium MarineAlpha10_Bin3 | reverse complement strand
CAACTGATCGCGCTCGCGCGCCCGCCCGCCGAGCAGTTCGGCGACTTCCGCTTGCGCATTGGGGTCGAGTTGCCGCCCCCTTGGATAGGGCCGGGTAGAACCGCGGCCCCGGCCTGGGTGACGTTGCTTGCGAATTGTCGCCACTAAAACAAGCCCTCGATTTCGCCATCGTCGTTGATATGGATACTGTTGGCGGCCGGCGTCCGGGGCAGCCCCGGCATGGTCATGATGGCGCCGCAGATGACGACCAGGAATTCAGCCCCGGCCGAAAGGCGGACTTCGCGGACCGGCACGCTGAACCCGGACGGCGCGCCCTTCAGGTCGGGATCGGCCGAAAAACTGTACTGGGTTTTGGCCATGCAGACTGGGAATTTGCCATATCCGTCGGCTTCGTATTGTTCGATCTGCTTCATCACGGCGGCGTCGGCAATGGCGTCGTCGGCGCCGTAGATTTCCCGGGCGATTGTGCGGATTTTCTCCCACAGCGACATATCGTCGTCATAGAGCAGTTTGAAATCGGCCACGCCGCTATCGGCGATCTCGGCGACCCTGGCGGCGATTTTCTGGGTGCCCGCACCGCCATCGGCCCAGTGCGCGCACAGGAACGAGTCGGTTTTCAGGCTTTGGCAATAATCCATCACCACGGCGATTTCGGCGTCGCTATCGGCGGTGAACTGGTTGATGCCGACGACCGGCGGGACGCTGAACTTGCGCACATTGGCGATATGCCGGCCAAGGTTTTCCAGGCCCTTCTTGACCGCCTCGACGTTTTCTTCGCCCAGCTTGTTACGGGCGACGCCGCCATGCATCTTGAGCGCCCGGACCGTCGCCACGATAACCACGGCGGCGGGGCGGAGGCCGGCCTTGCGGCATTTGATGTTGAAGAATTTCTCCGCCCCCAGATCGGCGCCGAAGCCGGCTTCGGTAACGACGTAATCGGCCAGTTTCAGCGCCGTGGTCGTCGCCAGAACGCTGTTGCAGCCATGCGCGATATTGGCGAAGGGGCCGCCATGGATAAAGGCCGGGTTGTTTTCCAACGTCTGCACCAGATTGGGCATCAGCGCATCCTTGAGCAGGGTCGTCATCGGCCCTTGGGCCATCAGATCGCGGCAATAGATCGGTTTGCGTTCACGGGTATAGGCGACGACGATGCGCGACAGCCGGTCCTGAAGATCCTTGAGATCGTTGGCCAGGCAGAAAATCGCCATGACTTCGGAGGCGACGGTGATGTCGAAGCCGGTCTGGCGCGGGAACCCGTTGGCGACGCCGCCAAGCGAGGTGACGATATCGCGAAGTGCGCGTTCGTTCATGTCCATGGCGCGCCGCCAGGTGACCCGGCGCTCGTCGATGCCAAGCGCGTTGCCCCAGTAGATATGATTGTCGATCAACGCCGACAGCAGATTATGCGCGGCGCCGATGGCGTGCAGATCGCCGGTGAAATGCAGGTTGATGTCCTCCATCGGCACGACCTGGGCGTAGCCGCCGCCGGCCGCACCGCCCTTCATCCCAAAACAGGGTCCAAGGCTGGGTTCGCGCAGGCATACGATGGTGTTTTTGCCGATCCGGTTGAGACCGTCGGCAAGCCCGACCGACATGGTGGTCTTGCCTTCGCCGGCCGGGGTCGGCGTGATCGCGGTGACCAGGATCAGCTTGCCGTCGGGTTTGTCGCGGAGTGATTCGATATGGTCGAAGGATATTTTGGCCTTGGTCGGCCCGTACAACATGAGGCTTTCGCTTGGAATGCCAAGGCGCTCGCCGATCTTCTGAATCGGGTGGGTGTCCGCCGCGCGGGCGATCTCGATATCACTTTTCGGAGCCACTGGAATTTTTCCTCTTGGTCGCGGATTTAGCGCACCCAACGGCGCGTTGTATTTGGTCGGGTTGGATTTTGACTATTCCTAAATACAACGCCAATGAAATTTGCGCTACGGCTCCATCATGGGCATTGTCGAGGAAATAACCAAGCGGGACGGTCGGCAAATTGCAGTGGATTGAGGTAAATGGCGCAAGTCTGCGCTACGAGCTGAGCGGCGGCGGCGCGCGCACGCTGGTGCTGGTGCATGAATTGGGCGGTATGCTGGAAAGCTGGGATGACGTCATGCCGGCCGTGGCGCGGGAATACCGCGTGCTGCGCTACGATCAGCGCGGATTTGGTTTGTCGGAAAAATGCAAAGGCACGCTGACCCTCGATACGATGGCGGCGGATCTGGCCGGGTTGCTCGATGGGCTTGGCATCG
>PTKA01000473.1 GCA_002937525.1 Alphaproteobacteria bacterium MarineAlpha10_Bin3 | reverse complement strand
GTGCCGCTGTTCGCGGGGCGGCTGACCACGCAGGGGCGGGCCGAAGCAATCCGGTTCGCGGGCGAGGTCGCCGCCGTGCTGGGTACCATCCTGCTGGTCTTCACCTTGGCCGCGATCCTGGCGATGCCGTGGCTGATGGTCGTGATCGCGCCCGGCTTCATCGACGACCCGGCCAAGTTCATGCTGACCACCGAATTGACCCGGATCACCTTTCCCTACCTCATGTTCATGGCGCTGGTCGCGCTGATGGGCGGAATGCTGAATTCAATCGAACGCTTCGCGGCAACGGCGGCGGCGCCGATCGTCCTCAACATCGTGCTGATAGCGGTCCTGGCGGCGGTGCGCGCGGGCGTCCTGCCATCGCCGGGACCAGCACTGGCCTGGGGCGTGGCGGCGGCCGGGCTGGGGCAACTCGTGTGGATCGCGCTGGCCTGCAAGCGCGCCGGCATCCTGTTCACGCTGCCCCGGCCCCGGTTGACGCCGGGCGTGCGCCGGCTGCTGACCTTGATGTTTCCGGCCCTGATCGGCGCCGGCGTGGTGCAGATCAATCTGGTAATCGACGTCATCCTGGCATCGACCCTGGCCGAAGGGTCGGTATCGTATCTTTATTACGCCGACCGGGTGAACCAGTTGCCGCTTGGCGTTGTCGGGGTCGCGGTGGGGATCGCCTTGCTGCCCTTGCTGGTGCGCCAGCTTCGCGCCGGCGAATACCAGGCGGCGCAGAACAGCCAGAACCGGGCCATCGAATTCGCGCTGACCCTCACTTTGCCGGCCGCCGCGGCGCTGATCGTGATACCGGAACAGATCGTCACGGTGTTGTTCCAGCGCGGCGCGTTCGATCCAGCCGCCGCGCGCGCAACGGCGGCGGCGCTGGCCGCGTTTGCGGCCGGCCTGCCCGCCTATGTGCTGATCAAGGCGCTGATACCGGGCTTCCATGCGCGCGAGGACACCAAAACCCCGGTCAAGATCGCGATCGTCGCGGTGATCGCCAATGTCGCGCTGGCGCTGATCCTGATGCAGTTTCTGGCCCATGCCGGGATCGCGCTCGCCACCGCGCTGACGGCATGGTTCAATGCCGCCATGCTGGGCTGGATTTTGATCCGACGCGGCCATCTGGTGTTCGACAGGCGTCTGGTGCGCCGGGTGCCGCGCCTGGCCCTGGCCGCGATGGCGATGGCCGGTGCGCTGTGGGGCGGCGCAGCGATGCTGGCCGGACCACTGAACGATGGCGAGCCGTCGCGGATTGCGGCGCTGGCGGCGTTGATTGCCGGCGCAATGGCGGTGTTCGCCTTGATCGCGATGGCGACCGGCGCAGTGCGCCTTGGCGAGTTGCGCGCGGCGCTGAAGCGCGGATGACAGGATGACGCGATGGTCCGGTTGAGCGATTTGCCCGAAGACGACCGCCGGCACATGCTGGCCAAGCCCTGTCCGGTGTTCGAGGGCGCGCCGTTCGTCATCGGCACGGCACTGCCGGATCGGCGCGTCGCGGTCGTCACCACCGCCGCACTTCAGCTGCGCGACGATCCGCCCTTCGATTTCCGCACCGCCGAATACCGGGTCATTCCAGGCGACGTGGATGGCGCGGCGCTGGTGATGAGCCACACCTCGGTCAATTTCGACCGGACCGGCTTTCAGCACGATGTCAATGTCGTGTTTCCCATCGACCGGCTGCGCGAACTGGTCGAGCGGGGCGCGGTCGGGTCGCTGGCGCGATACCATTATGCGTTCTGCGGCGCCTATATGGAGCCCGAAGCCTATGCCCAAACCGCGCGCGAGGTCGCCGGTCTGCTGCGCGGCGATAACGTCGATGCGGTCCTGCTGGTCCCGGTCTGACCCAACTGCACGCGCGCCGTGAGCGCGCTTGGCCATTTTCTGGAAACCGCCGGCATCGCGACTACCGGCATCAGCCTGGTGCGCGAACACAGCGCGCGCATGGCGCCGCCGCGCGCGCTGTGGGTGCCGTTCGAGCTGGGCCGGCCGTTCGGTGCGCCCGGCGATGCCGCATTCCAGCACCGTGTTCTGGGCGCGGCGCTGGCGCTGCTGGACGCGTCTTCGGGCCCGGTGCTGGCCGATTTTCCCGACGACGCGCCGGGGGCCGCGGCACCAAGCGAAGCCGCCGCGCCGTGGTCCTGCCCGGTTTCATTCCCGCCGCCGCCGGTCGATCCCAACGATCTTGGCGCGGCATTGGCGGCGGAGATCGGCCGGCTGGCGCCGTGGTACGCACAAGCGGTCCGGGCGCGCGGCGGCC
>PTKA01000472.1 GCA_002937525.1 Alphaproteobacteria bacterium MarineAlpha10_Bin3 | reverse complement strand
GCCGCGATGCCGCCGGCGGTTGCCTCGCCGGCTGTCACATTACGCCGCGTATCGCCTTGGCGATGCGCTCGACCGACGGGATGACTTCGAGTTCGAGCGTGTCGTTATAGGGCATGGGCACGTCGCGCGCGCCGACCCGCACGATCGGTGCGTCCAGATAGTCGAAGGCGTTTTCCACCACCATCGCCGCCACTTCGGCGCCGAAGCCGCCGATGGTCCAGGCTTCATGGACGATGACCAGCCGGTTGGTCTTGCGCACCGAAGCGAGGATGGTTTCGGTGTCGAGCGGGCGCAACGTGCGCGGATCGATGACCTCGACGTCGATGCCTTCGCGTTCAAGCTGGGTTGCCGCGGTCAGCGCGCGCGGCACCATCGCCATCGTCGCCAGCACGGTGACGTCGGCGCCGATGCGTTTCACGTCCGCCTTGCCGATCGGAATGGCGTAGAGTTCTTCTGGCACCGGGCCACCGGCGCCGACATAAGCGAGTTTGGTTTCCAGGAAGATGACCGGGTTGTCCTCGCGGATCGACGCCACCAGCAGGCCCTTGGCGTCATAGGGCGTCGAAGGTGCGACCACGACCAGCCCCGGCACATGGGTGAACCAGGCTTCCAGGCTCTGGCTGTGCTGGGCCGCCATGCGGATGCCGCCGCCCTGCGGCCCGCGCACCACCAGCGGCACGGTCGGTCCGCCGCCCAGCATGTAGCGGAACTTGGCCGCCTGATTGACCAGCATGTCCATGGTCAGGGCGACGAAGTCGAAGATCTGGATTTCCACCACCGGCCGCATCCCAGCGATTGCCGCGCCGACGCCGCAGCCAACGAAGGTCGCTTCCGAAATCGGCGTGTCGCGGACCCGCGCATCGCCGAATTTTTCCATCAGCCCCTTGGTTACGGTAAAGATGCCGCCGGTCGCGCCGACATCCTCGCCCATGACGAAAACGCTGTCGTCGCGGGCCATTTCCTGGGCCAGCGCTTCGTTCAATGCTTCGGTGAAACTTAACTCCCGGTCGCCCTTGGCGGCCGGTTCCACGAAGGCGGTGCGCGGCGCATAGACGGCCGCTTCCATCGTCGCCACCGTCGGTTCCGGGCTTGCCTTGGCGAATGCGATGGCGGCGTCGAGTTCGGCTTCCACCGCCGCGTCGATTTCGGCCAGCCGCTTGTCGCGGTCCAGTTCCTGCCGGACCAGCTTGATCGGGTCGCGGGCGATCCACGCATCGAGTTCCTTCTTCGGCCTTGGGTCGGGCAGATTGCCGCGCAGCGAATGCTGCCCCCAGCGATAGGTCAGGGCTTCGATCAAGGTCGGGCCTTCGCCGGCCCGCGCCCGCGCCACGGCTTCCGCGACCACATGATAGACTTCGACGGCGTTATTGCCGTCGATGGTCACGCCGGGAATGCCGTAGCCGATGGCGCGGTCGGATATCTGCCGGGCCGACGTCGTGCGCTTGTAGGAGGTGCTGAGCGCGTATTGGTTGTTTTCGCAGATGAACAGCACCGGCAGCTTCCACACCGCGGCCAGGTTCAGCGATTCATGGAACACGCCCTGGTTCGAGCCGCCATCGCCAAAAAACGCGACGACGACCTGGTCGGTGCCGCGCAGCTTGGCCGCCAGCGCCGTGCCGGTGCTGAGCGGCATCGCCGCGCCGACGATGCCGTTGGCGCCCAGGATGTTGAGGTTGAGGTCGGCAATATGCATCGAGCCGCCAAGCCCCCGGCAATAGCCGGTGTCGCGGCCCATCAGTTCGGCCATCATGCGTTGCAGATCGGCGCCCTTGGCGATGCAATGGCCGTGGCCGCGATGGTTGCTGGCCATGTAGTCGTCCGGGCGCAGGATGGCACCGACGGCGGATGCGATCGCTTCCTCGCCGACATAGCTATGCGCGGTGCCCTTGACCAGCCCTTCGGCGAACAGCGCCGCCGTGCGTTCCTCGAACGAGCGGATGCGCCGCATGGTGGTGTAGATTTCCTCCAGCCGTTCGGGCGGCAGGCCGAGATTGGATTTGCGCGCGGTCTTGGTCGCCATGATCGGTTCCCCTTTGTCGCTTTGCGCCAGCTTAACAGTAATATGACGGTCCGGTCACGGCCGCAGCTTGCGCCGGCGTTCGCCCGGCGGATAGGCCGGGACCGGCGGTTGCTGTCATGCTTTTTTTCCCGGCATAACTCGCACCTAACACCGCGCTGATGGACTCAAGCTCCGAGCTTCCTTGGTAAGCGAATTTCCCCGGGCCCACCAGATTGCGCTCCATGAACACAA
>PTKA01000471.1 GCA_002937525.1 Alphaproteobacteria bacterium MarineAlpha10_Bin3 | reverse complement strand
GCATCGTCACGGTCAGTGACGATGCGATCAAGGCAAGCGATGCGCGCTTATTACACCGATACCCACAATCTGGCGGAAGGGGCGGGTGCCGCGCCGCTGGCAGCGCTGCTACAGGAAAAATGCACCATGGCTGGCCGCAAGGCCGGACTGATTTTGACCGGCGGCAATATCGATATGGATGTCTATCGCGATATACTCCACGGCGGTTGATGCCCGGCGGCGGCGCAAGAACCGGGTGGCGGGACGAATTTTCAAGACCTATCTTGTTTCTCGAAACCGGGAGCAACAGGACAAAGCGTCATGTCGAATTCAAGTGCCCACAATCGCGATTACGGCCGAATTAGCGCGGCGTTGCGTTATCTTGACGAAAATTTTCAAGCGCAGCCATCGCTTGGCGAAATTGCCGCCAGCGTCGGGCTCAGCGAATTTCATTTTCAGCGCCTGTTCACCCGTTGGGTTGGAATCAGCCCTAAAAAATTTCTCCGGCACCTGTCGCTGGAATGCGCCAAACGCTGCCTGGAATCATCCGCCAGCGTACTCGATGCGGCCTATGACGCCGGGTTGTCCGGTCCGGGGCGTCTGCACGATCTGTTCGTGACCTGCGACGCGGTCACGCCGGGCGAATACAAGGCGCGCGGGGAAGGGATGACGATCCGCTATGGATATCATTCCAGCCCATTTGGGGAATGCGTGCTGTTGACAACGGACCGGGGAATTTGCGGTCTTGGATTTGTCGATACCGCACCGGTCGGTTCGCGCGACGCGGCACTGGTCCATCTTGCCGCTGGATGGAGCAACGCACGCATTATCCGGGACCAACCCATGACGGCCCCCTTGATCCAGCGCATATTCAACGCCGTGCATAAATCCGGTGACGCGCCATTACATGTTCTGCTTCGCGGTACTGCCTTTCAGATCAAGGTGTGGCGCGCGTTGCTGACCATTCCACCAGGCCACCTGACGACCTATGGCGAACTTGGCCGCCGGATCGGCTATCAAGGCAACGCAGCGCGCGCGATCGGCCGTGCCAACGGCGGAAACTTGATCTCGTACCTTGTGCCGTGCCATCGCGTCATTCGTAAAACAGGTGCAATCGGCGGTTACCGTTGGGGCCGGGAACGAAAACTGGCACTTATCGGTTGGGAGGCGTCACGCACTGAAGCGGCGGCATAGGGCGGACCGTTATCCTTCAATACGCACTATTTTTGTCGCATAATGTATATTATGGAAAATAATACCGGAATGATCTAAACATCGATGGCCATGCCGTCGTACCCGGGCTCTACGCCGGGCGGTAAATCACGGCGCAGCGTTTGGTAATCCATGTCCGCGCCCATATGGCAGATGATCGCGCGCCGGGGCCGCAACCTGTCGATCCAGCTTAGCGTCAGTTCCAGATGGGCATGGGTTGGGTGCGATTGATGGCGGTAGCAATCGACGATCCAGGTATCGACGCCATCGAGGGTCTGGAAAGCGGCATCGTCCAAACGCATTACGTCGGTCGAATAGGCAAAATTGCCGATACGCAGACCCAACGTGGTTGAAAATCCGTGATCCTGTTCGAATGGAATGACATGAACGCCGGCAACCGAAAAAGGACCGATGATCTCACGCGGCGATAAAACCGGCTTGTAAAATAGCAATGGCCGGCCTTCGAAGCGTTTGAGCGGTTCGAATACATAGCCGAAACGATTTTGCAGGGCCGCAAGCGTTCGGGCGTCGCCATAGGCTGGAAGCGGCGCATTCATCGCCATATTGATCGAACGCAGATCGTCGATTCCGTGAATGTGGTCGGCATGAGCATGCGTATAGATAACGGCATCAAGGCGTTGCACGTCGGCATCGAGCAGTTGTTGACGGCAATCCGGCGAAGAATCGACCAAAATCAGGGCTTTCCCGTCCTCGATAAGGATTGAAGCGCGGCGTCGGCGGTTGCGCGGTTCGTTAGGATCGCACGCCCCCCAACCGCCCCCCACCATCGGCACGCCGACGGATGATCCGGCACCTAGAATAGTTATACGCATGAAGAACCAGGTGGCGTCACGCGCTCGAAGACGCGGTGAAAATTCGCCGTCGTCGCCGCCGCAATCGCCGCGACCTCGACGCCGCGGATGGCGGCTAGCGCCTCGGCGACGTGCACGACATAGGCCGGCTCGTTTCGCTTGCCACGCTTGGGTACCGGGGCCAAAAAAGGTGCATCCGTTTCGATCAAGATCCGGTCCATCGGCAGATCGCGCGCAATGGCTTGCAGCGCCGTTGC
>PTKA01000470.1 GCA_002937525.1 Alphaproteobacteria bacterium MarineAlpha10_Bin3 | reverse complement strand
TGAATCAGGCCGTCATAATCTACGCAAGTGAATTAATAGGTCCTGACCCTAGATATCTGGGTCAGCCCCTTTATCTATATGTAATTATAACACCGGGGAAAATATGCGAAAGGTCATTGACTCATTTCCTTATAGACGCGGATTTGCTGATGGTCGTACTGTGAGATCCGCAATAGAGTCCCATGCTGGCACAATCTTCTAAATTACCGGTACTACGAATTAAGCCTCCCAGTAATCCACCATCAATACCTTCGCCTAATCCGGTTCGCGTGCCTTGCCGCGCCGAACAACAAACAATCATCGCCAGCCGAAATGCTGCAATGTATCCGCCACGGGTGAGCCGATGCCGCGATTGTCGTAGGGAAACCAGCCGGCGAATTCTTCGCGGCTAAGGCGGCCATAGCGCTGCTTCATCGCCATCGTAACCTTGCTTGCGGCGTCGGTATCTCCGGCCGCCAGCAACGCCGCCGCCAGCACCTGGCAAACCAGCCAGAAACCCTGCGTCAGCCGCATCGCCCAATGCGCGGTCTGCAAGGATTCTTCGTAATTGCCCAGATGCAGGTCGGCCAGCGCTTTTGCCGGCAGGCAAAGCCCCAGGCCGCTGTCGCCGACCCGCAAGCGGATCGCCGTCTGCATCAGCGATTTGGCCTTGTCGAAGCCGCCGGTCATGACGGCGTGGTAGGCGCGCGCCGTCGATGCGCCGGCGAAGCTGGGATTGCGGCTCGCAGCCGTGTCCAGATACCCGACCGCTTCATCGTGGCATCCCTGCCAGTCCAGGACCTGGCCCAGAATATTGCAGGCTTTGGCTTCCGAGGGGTCGATTTTCAATGCGCGCCGGGCCAGTCTTTCGGCTTGCTTCATCTGGTCGCGCCAATCGTCGTTCCGTTCGACCTGAGCAACGTAATAGATCGTTATCGCCATCATCGCATAGGCGTGGGCATAGGTGTTGTCTTCGTGGGTTGCGCGGCGAAAGGCGCTTAGCGCCTGCGCCCATTCGCCGGCGTAGTAATGGCGATATCCGATGACAAGATGATCGTAGGCCGCAACAGAACCGGTGGCGGACAAGGACGGCTTGCGAAAGATCGATTGTTCGCTTTCGGCAATCGCTGGATCGAGCGCGGCGACAATCAACGGGCATAATTCGCTCGAAGACAGCATGATTTCATCGCGAGAGGTGTTGTATCGCTTCGCCCAGCCGATCAGGCCGGTTTCGGCATCGGCAAGTTCGACGGTTACCGTCCAGTCTTCGCCACGATCGACGACGGCGCCGTATATCAGGTAATCGGCCCCGGTCCGGTTTACGAAGTCTTTGGGAATAAACGGCATGTCGAGCGGAAAGCTATGCGTAGCACTGCGCGAAAGGACGTTGAACCAGCGGCAGCCCGACAGCATCATGGTGATGTCCTCGCCCATCGCCGCCGCCAATGCGCCGCCCTTTCGATCGCTGCCCAAATAGCGAACCGGAAGCACCGCCACGACCGGTGCGTCGATCGACGTTCGTCGCCAGGGGTCGGTTTGCGCATCGGTCGGACGCCGCCTTGGCGGTGCGAATTTGGCGTGGCGGGCCGGCGTCGATTTCAATACCTCGAAGGCATCGTGGAGTTCCGGCGGCGGAAAGTCGTCATATTCAAGTTTCAGCCGTCTGGCGTAGCGTTGATATTTGCGTAATGCGTCGGCGGTTCTGCCGTTTGCGGCGTCGATTTCCATCACCCGCAACATCGCCTCGAAGCACAGCGGATCGACACGCACCAGATCTTCCAGCAGCGCCAGTTCCCGGCGGCCGGGTGCCTGTCCCGGCAGCAGCACAGCCAATCCCATTAAAAGGGAGCGGCCGCCGCAGAGTCCCGCAACTCTACGACGGCCTGCCACCCTCGGACACACACCGTACGGGTTTCAGCCGGAGCCCATTGGCTTAGACCCGATCCAGTGCCTCCACCAGAACTACTCCGGTGGAATGCCCAGGAGTTCTTCTTCCTCCTCCTGGATGATGATCCGCGGAGTCACCATCAACATGATGCTCTCCGTCTCACGACCAACACCCGAGTTCTTGAAAAGGCGACTGATGTAGGGAATCTTGTTCAGGATCGGAACACCGGACATCTTGCGACCTTCTCGCAACCGCTTGACACCGCCCAACAGAACGGTTCCGCCGTCGGGAACACTGACCGTCGTGGTGACATTGAGTATCTGCTGAATCGGCTGCTGAACCGTCAACGTTCCACCACCACCGCCCATGCCGCCGCCCCTGCCGCCCTGGCCTTGCAT
>PTKA01000047.1 GCA_002937525.1 Alphaproteobacteria bacterium MarineAlpha10_Bin3 | reverse complement strand
CCGGTCGCCGGGACCGACCGCGGCCAGTTCCACCATGCGGTCGCTCAGCACCTGGGCGGCGCGCTGGATCACGGGAAACCACTTCTTCCACGCGCCGCCCGCTTCGGGTCCGAGCTCACTGCCGATGGGGTCGCGGTTCGGTCGTTCATGCGGGCCTCTGTTTTTGCCGGGTTATTGCATAGTGGAGAGCCGCATCAGCGCATCGGCCAGCTTGGCGCGCGTCGCCTGTTCGGCGGCAAGCCGGCCGCGCTGTTCGGCGACGACGGCCTTGGGCGCCCTGGCGAGGAATTGCGCATTGCCGAGTTTCTTTTCCAGCTTCGCGGCTTCGCTTTTGCTTCGATCGATCGCCTTTTCCAGCCGGGCTGTTTCCTGCACGATATCGATCGCATCGGCGATCAACAGCGCCGCCACGGCCTCGCCATGCACGAACTGCACGGCACCTTTGGGAACCGCGTCGCCGGCCGATACCGCGCCGAGGCGCGCCATGCGGACAATTATCGCCTCGTGGCCCGCCAGCCATCGCCGGCTGGCCGGACTGGCGCCGGTCAGCATGAAGGGTATCTTCGCGCCCGGCGGTACGTTCATTTCCGCGCGCAGCGAGCGAATGCCGGAAATCAGATCGACGATCCAGCCCAGTTCGGCGCGCGCCTCGCTGTCTTCCAGCGCCACACCAAGATCCGGCCAGTCTTCATGGATCAACAATTCGCTATCGCCGAACCGGGTCCATAATTCCTCGGTGATGAACGGCATGAACGGGTGCAGCATCCGCAGGATCTGGCACAGAACCCAGCCCGTGGCGGCCCGCGTCTCGTCGCGCGCCTCGCTATCGCCGCCGGTCAAAAGCGACTTCGAGAATTCGACATGCCAGTCGCAGAACGTGCCCCAGATGAATTGATAGAGTGCCTGGGCCGCCTCGTGGAAGCGGAACGCCTCGATCGCCGCGGTGACGTTGCGCGCACAAACCGCGGTCTCTGCGACAATCCAGCGGTTGAGCACATGCGCGCAGCCGGCCGGATCGAAATCCGCCACCGCCGTGCATTCGTTGATTTCGCAGAACCGGGCCGCGTTCCATAATTTGGTGGCGAAGTTTCGCGCGCTCTCGACCCGATTTTGCGACAGTTTGATATCGCTGCCCGGCGCCGCCAGCGAGGCCAGGGTGAAGCGCAAGGCATCGCCGCCGAACCGGTCGATCAGGTCCAGCGGGTCGATGACGTTGCCCTTGGATTTGGACATCTTCTGGCCCTGCTCGTCCCGAACCAGGGCATGCACATAAACCGTCTCGAAAGGTGGCCGGTGCATGAAATGGATACCGAACATCATCATCCGCGCGACCCAGAAAAAGATGATATCGAAGCCAGTCACCAGCACGTCGGTCGGGTAATAGCGCGCCACTTCGGGGGTTTCTTCGGGCCAGCCCAGCGTCGAGAACGGCCACAGCGCCGATGAGAACCAGGTGTCGAGGACGTCCTCATCCTGGGTCAGTTCGGTTGGCGCGCCGTAATGCGCTGCGGCCTCGGCCAGCGCGCCAGCCTCGTCATGGGCGACGAATATTTCGCCGTCCGGTCCATACCAGGCCGGAATACGGTGCCCCCACCAGAGCTGCCGCGAGATGCACCAGGGTTGGATATTGCGCATCCATTCGAAATAGGTCTTGTCCCAATTCGCCGGCACGAATTTGACCCGGCCCTGCTCGACCGCCTCGATCGCCGGTTTCGCCAGGGTCGCGGCGTCGACATACCATTGTTCGGTCAGATAGGGCTCGACCGGCACGCCGCCCCGGTCGCCATAGGGCACTTTGTGGCGGTGCGGCTCGATCCGGTCCAGATAACCGCCCGACTTCAAATCGGCGACGACCGCCCTGCGTGCCTCGAAACGGTCCATGGCGCGGTATTTGACGGGCGCGTTGTCGTTGATCCGGGCCTGGACATCGAAGATGTTGATCATTTCCAGATCGTGCCGGCGGCCGACTTCGAAATCGTTGAAGTCATGCGCCGGGGTGATCTTGACCGCGCCCGATCCCTGTTCCGGGTCGGCATAGTCATCGGCGACGATCGGGATGCGGCGGCCGACCAGGGGCAAAATACAGTATTTCCCGATCAGATCCCGATAGCGCTCATCGTCGGGATGAACCGCCACGGCGGTGTCGCCCAGCATCGTTTCCGGCCTGGTTGTAGCGACAATTATATATTTATTATCAGTGTCTTCAACAGGATACTTAAAGTACCATAGATGCCCATCGACTTCACGCGGCTGGACCTCCAGATCGGAGATCGCGGTTTGCAGTTTCGGGTCCCAGTTGACCAGCCGCTGATCCTTATAGATCAAATTTTCGCGGTATAGATCGACGAATACCTTGCGGACCGCCTGGCTCAGCCCGGCATCCATGGTGAAGCGTTCGCGGCTCCAATCGCAGGACGCGCCAAGCCGCTTGAGCTGGCCCAGGATCGTCCCGCCCGATTCGGCCTTCCAATCCCACACCGTCTGCACGAATTTTTCGCGGCCAAGCGCCTTGCGCGACTGGTTGGCGGCCTCAAGCCGCCGTTCGACGACCATCTGGGTGGCGATACCCGCATGGTCCATGCCCGGTTGCCACAAAACGTCGCGCTGGCGCATCCGTTCGAAGCGGATCAGGATGTCCTGCAAGGTGCTGTTGAGCGCATGCCCGATATGCAGGCTGCCGGTAACGTTCGGCGGCGGAATGACGATAGTATAGGGCTTTGCCGCCAAATCCCGGCCGCAGGCGAACGCGCCAGCTTTCTCCCAACGCTCATAGTGTATTTTCTCGACCGTTCCCGGCCGATAGGTCTTGTCCAGCATCGCTGAACGATCCTCTTGCAAGATTTCGTAATTTTCGCCCGGCGTTGCCGCGCTCAATCGTCGCCGGACTTGACCGACATCTTATCGATCTCCCGCTGCACAAGGCGTTCGACCACGGCCGGAAGGTTGGCCTCAAGCCAGTCCCGAAGCATCGGACGCATGAGCTCCTTCACCAGCGCTTCCAACGTCCGGTCGACGCCACCCAGACGCATAGCCAGATCCATGGCGCCAGTGAGTTGGGCGAATGCCGACGCGCCGACGGCCGTGGTCGCGGCCGAAACCAGCACATCGTCCTCGACGACCTCATCGATTAAGGTGATTTCTTCCAATTCCGCGGGCGGTGGCGGCACCACCTGATCCGTCAATTCAATCGCATCGTTTCCTTCCGGCGCCGGCGCTGGTTCCGGCGCTGGTTCCGGCTCTGGTTCGGTTACTTCATCTTCTTCGGTATCCTCGCCGTCCTCAGAAATAATTTTCCGAATGGAGGCTAGGATTTCTTCCATCGACGGTTCTTGGCCCGTGTCGTCGCTCATCACTCGCCCTTCCCGTCCAGCACGTCAAATCCGAATGTCAGCCGCAACATTGTTGACGTTGTCCCCTTCGCCACCGTTTTAGTAGACTAGCGTTCATAACCCCAAGATTTGTCCCGCACCCGAAGGTAATACCTCTCTTGGTCGTATAAATCGACCGCAAGACCCAAATTCCGCGCCGTCAATCGCCCGATCGCCGCCAGCAGGTCATAACTGGCGACGATCGCATTTCGCTGATCGCGCACAAGATTGACCTGCGCATCGAGCAGTTCCTGTTCGGCGTCCAGCACATCCAGCACCGTGCGCGACCCGACCGCCGCTTCCTGGGTAACGCCTTCCAGCGCGATTGTCGTGGCGCGCACTTCCACCTCGCGCGATTTAATGCTCGCGCGCGCCGCCGCTAATCTCTCAAAGCCGCTGGCGGCGTTCTCTATCGCCGCGCGGCGGGCTACCTCAATCCGCAATCGGTCCCGCGCGGCCAATTGCATGGCTTCGCGAATGCGGCTCGAAACGCTGCCTTGCTGATACAGCGGAACGGTCAATTCCGCCGCCAGGGTAATGTCATTGATCGTCCGGTCGGGGGTGCCGCGGTTCCGGCTGCGCGACACGTTACCGACAATATCGACCGACGGCAACAACTCGCCCTTGACCACTTCGACGAAGTCACGCGACGCCCGTTCGTCATAAATGGCACCGACGACCTCCGGGTTGTCCTGGATCGCCTGCGCGGTCGCTTCTTGCGCGGTCGCCGGCAGCGCCGCTGGATATTCCGGGCGCGTCACGGCGGTCGGCGCCGCGCCGACAATCTGTTTATAGAGTGCCCGGCTGACTTCAAGGTCGACTTCGGACTGAATACGTTCTGCTTTCGCGCGCGACAGCCGCGATTCGGCCTGCGCGACATCGGTTCGCGTCACCTCACCGACATTGAAGCGGTCCTGGGTCGCTTCGAGCTGCCGGATCAAAACCTGTTCATTGCCAATATTCAGCTTGAGCAGCGCCTGTTCGCGAAAGACATTCATGTAGCCGATCACACCGTCGAGCAGGATCTGCTGTTCGACCAATTTCAACCGCGCGCGTTCGGCGCTGACACGATGTTTCGATTGCCGGATTTCCGCTTCGGTTCGACCACCGGCATAAATATTCTGCGTGATCCGGAAACTGCCGGAATAGGTCTTGCGCGAATCGTCGCCGGTACCGAACCCGCTTGTATTGTTGGTCCGCCGGCGCAGTTGCGTCCAATCGCCGGTAAAGCGCACATCGGGACGCCAGCCCGACATTGCCCGCGGAACACCCTCGTCGATGGCGCGCAACTGGGCGCGCTGAGCCTCGAGGGCCGGATTGTTCCGGTAGGCCAGCGCCAGCGCTTCAAGCAACTTCTGCCCCGAAGCCGGCGCGGCCACGGCGAAGGCCGCGACCATGACCGGCACTGTAATCGTGAGGACGGATAGCCGTCGCATTGTTGTTCCTTTTATTAGCGACCTTCGCTACCGGGCCACGCCATATCCGATTCTAGCCACTCGCGGCGCGCTCCGCAATATTTCGCCATTCGTTAACGAACATCCGGATTCTACCGAATAAACCACAAAATGTTGAGTTTAGACAGTGTTAAAACACAAAACCTGCCTTTTTTCTAAAGTCATCCAGTATCGGAACGGACGCATCGAACAGGGTACGGCGCGATACGCCGGCCGCCCCGCGTTGCCACAACGTGGCCCGGCCGACCCCGTCCCCCCCGTCCAGCACGGCGACGAGCCGGCCGCCCTCGGCGAGCTGCTGGATCAGCTTTTCGGGCAGTTCCGCCACGCCGCCATTCACCAGAATCACATCGAACGGCCCATGATCCGCCAGCCCGTCGGCCAAAGCGCTTTCAACCACGACGATATTGTCCAGCGACAACTCGGCGAGAAGCCCGATTGCCGCTCCGGCAAGATCGGCGTCGCTTTCTACCATAAAAACGGCCTCCACCAGGCCGGACATGACGGCGGCGGCGTATCCCATTGCACCGCCGACGACCAGCGCCACGTCGCCTGGACGCGCCGCCGCCGCCTGTACCAGCCGTCCCAGAACTTGCGGTTCCATGATGCAGCGGCCCGGCGCGACCATCAGGGTCTTGTCGGCATAGGCGACCGAACGCAGCGACTCTGGCAAGAACCGTTCGCGCGGCAAGGATCCCATTGCAGCCAGCAGCGCCTCGTCGGTCACCCGATTGGGCCGCAACTGGCATTCCACCATGTTGGTGCGGGCAGAGGAAAAATTCATATCGGACACGCTCCTGACCGGCCAATATTCCGCGCGGCCTGAACGCGGTGCTTATCACCGCCTCAGAACAATCGCAAAGGATTAGCCAAGCTTTAAAGGCATAATATTCGCGTGGGGCTGAATCACCCAGCTAAATTCCAGCCAAACCACCAGGCTATAATTGGTGCCCGCGTCACGCGCCCGAATGCCGGCCAGCGGCGCCTTGACCCTCCTGCGGACCCAGCCTATACCACGCGCCGTAAGTTGGGGTGCGGTGGCCGAGTGGTTAGGCAGTGGATTGCAAATCCATGCATGCCGGTTCGATTCCGGCCCGCACCTCCATCGCCTACCGTATTGCGATATATAAAAATTCCTGGATTGCGGGGAATTTGATTACACAGGCTTCGCGCCTGCAATGTGTAATTCCTGTGTAATCGTGTTCTGTTCGCGTTCGGGAATCGTTCGTCCGATTGCACTGATTGCTTGGTCGATATGGTCGTCATGGACGTGTGTATAGCGCATGACCATGGCAAGTGTTTTGTGCCCGCTGATCCGTTGAATGGTCGCGGAATCAACGCCAGCCTTCACGAGGTTGGTAATCGCGGTGTGACGCATGACGTGCGGCGTTACAAGAATAGGATCGAGGCCAGCGGCGTCCACGGCCCTTCGGAAGGCCCTATCCATGCGCGCGCGGTGCTGCTTGCTTGACCTGCGCGCTGGCGGGAATACCCAGCCATCCTGATCGTTGCGCATGTCTCGTTCCTTGCGGAGGATATCCGCAAGCTCGGCGGTGATTGGCTGTTCACGCATCCCGGCCTTCGCCTCTGGTATGTGTATGCGCAGCTTATCAAAGTCGATTTGATCGAAGCGGACGCTCAGGATTTCCGAGTGGCGCATGCCGGTATTGAGGCCGAACACAACGAACAGCCAACAATAAGGGTCCCAATCCGCGACCGCCGCGTTTACAAGCGCATCACACTGCGCGTCGGTTAACGCGATCCGCCGCCCCGCTTCTTCTAATCTCGTTACGGTGTTCAGTTTGGCTTTGATCCACCGCCATTCGATGGCCTTGTTCAGTATATGTGAGAGCGTCGATAATTCTCGGTTGACCGTGCCGTTTTTTGCACCCAATTCCCGCCGATGTTTTTTGTATCTGTCCATAGTGAACGATGCGATGGCGTTCAGGGGCTAATTCTTGAAGAACGGCGCGAGATGCGTTTCTACATGCATCCGTTTTATTTTCAAGTTTTTGCCACCGGTCGAATCCAGCTTATCGAGGTACTGCCCAGCGGCTTTTTTGAATCCTAAAGCTGTCTTGCGGCCATGCGGTAGGTTGAGCCGCCCCGCCCTCGCCTCGCCGCGCTTATCCTCAATGAATATCTCGCATTGGCGCCGCGTTACACCGTCGCGTTCCCTGCCTATGACACGGTGGATGCGCAGCCCGTCCACCATGACATTTACGCTGTAGCGGATGTCGTCTTGAAGGCATTCCACCGTGATGCCGTGCTCTGTCAATTTTTCGCCCGGCTTGAGTGCGCGAATGTTGGTGCGTGTCAGCCGCGGAAATTTACCAGTCATTTCAATTCTCCCGTGGCGGCAGCAGTTCCGCGCTCGCTTCCGCGCCTAGCCTGTCAATCGCATTGAATCTTTCCGTAACTATGGCTGTTTTTTGCCCTGCCTTGATTATTGTCTCCTTCCACACCTCAAGTTCCTGTCTGTATTTCTTCATTTTAGCCTCATAGGCGGCCCACGGTTTTGGGTCGATTTCGGCCCCTCCTAATAAACCGTCTGGATACGGCATTGCTGGCATCGAGGGGGCCTCCACAGGTTGGGGAGCGTTCATGGCATCTTCAATCTCGGGGGGGACTGGGGGCACCGGCATTAACCTAGGGATCAAGGTGTCCCATGCTTTCCGAACGGCGGCCATGGTATCCCAGTCCTCGGTTAATAATTTTTCGGTCCGAGCCTCAACAAGGTTTGCTGCGCCACCGAGCACTCTAAACAGGGCTTCTAACTTATCGCCGCCATACACCGCCGCGCCTGCCTCCTCTTTGGCAAAGGTCTCTTCGACCCGGCGAACGAGTTCCGAATTCATCGAAACACCGTTTGATTTCGAGGCTGTTTCGATTTTGCGCCGAAGCGGCTCCTTCATTCGGACATTGAGACCGATAGTCTCGGATTTTTTGCGCGGCATGCCAAAACCTTCCGATGTGGACAGTAATGGAACGGTATAGAAGCGCATGGAAAATGTAAACAGTTTATAGCGCCATAATTGGTATTCATGCCATTTTTGGTACTATGTTAAACTGTTTCTAAATTTTCCGTAACTGTCTCGCGAAAAGGAAGCTGAAATGAGCCAGGAACTTCACGTTGAATTAGATAGCGTTGAGATGGAGCGCCCTCGGGTGCGAATTCTCCCGGACGGACGTATGACCCGGGCGGACGCCGCGACATATCTTGGATACGCCGAAAAAACTCTTGCGATCTGGAGCGGCCAGAGCCGTGGCCCGAAGGGCACCAAGGTTGGCGGTCGCTGCTTCTACTACAAGGACGACTTGGACGCCT
>PTKA01000469.1 GCA_002937525.1 Alphaproteobacteria bacterium MarineAlpha10_Bin3 | reverse complement strand
ATTAGCGCTCCTTGGTATAAGAAGGACTTCTTCGTACTGAAGCACAAGCGGAACCGAAAGTAACAAAGTCGCGCGCCGCTCCAATACGGCCTGAAGCCAGAGACGAGAAGCGCCAAGACGACTCCGCAATCCGGCAACCACGACGTCGGTGTCCAGCACAATTTTCATATCATATACGATATGTAAATTGCCAGTCCGCTGGGCAAAAGTCCATCCCGGAATAGATTTTTCCCTGCGGATATTCCCGGTTGTTCCCGCCTTGAATCGAATTCACTTTTGGCGCAGAGTTTCGCGATGGCCGAGCGCAAACTTTCCTTGCCGCCGTTTGCGGCACTTCGGGCGTTTTACGCCGCCGCGACCCATGCGCGGTTTCGCGACGCAGCGGACAGCCTTGGGGTAACCGATTCGGCGATCAGCCATCAGGTCAAGCGGCTGGAGGGGTATTTGCGCGTCGCGTTGATCGACCGGTCGGGCGCACCGGCGCGGCTGACCGATGCCGGCCGGCGCTACCTCGCACGGATCGAGCCGGCGCTGCTGCGTATTCACGCCGCGACCGAAGCAATGTTGCCGGCGGCCGGGCGCAGTACCGTGAATAAGGTTTTGCGATGCGTGGCGCGCTCGCCCCGCAAATCACTTGACAGCGGGACCCCATAAACTCAACTGTTCTGACTGAACCGTGCCGCTACGATGCGGCCACGTCATAGCCAGGACGGATGAGCGCCATGCCGACACCAGATGAAGGCCATCTAACCAAGGACCCGATCTACGATACGGTCGAACAAGGCGATTTCCGGGCGATGCTGGAAGTCGGGCGCTATGGCCAGCGCACCGATGCCTTCGACGCCATCATCGGCCAGACCCGCGACCATTTCTGGGATCCGATGGACAAGGCCTATATCGACTTCGACACGCCGTTCGATGTGACGCGCGAGTATATTTTACCGCCGGAGCGGTTGCAGGAACTCACCGGCGCGGTGAAAGACCGGCTCGACGAAGGCCAGCAGATCGGCCTGGCCAACGAAATCGTCCGCTGGACCGTCTCCAACATCCTGCATGGCGAGCAGGGCGCGCTCAGCCTGTCGACCAGCCTGGTCGATATTCTGCGCGATCCGGGCGCCCAAGAATACGCCGCCAATCAGGCGCGCGAGGAAGCCCGCCATGTGACCGGCTTCAGCCGCTATATCGGCGTCCGCTGGGGAACGCCCTATCCCGTCGGCGACGTACTCGGCGACATGCTGGACGAGCTGGTCACCACGCCGGTCGTCTACAAGAAACTGGTCGGCATGCAGATGCTGCTCGAAGGGCTGGCGATGGGCGCATTCGCCAATCTCCACAAACACACGCGCGATCCCTTGCTGCGGCGGCTGGTTCAACTGGTGATGACGGACGAGGCGTTTCACCATCGGTTCGGGCGCATCTGGGCCGACCGGACCATCGCCAAACTGTCGCAAAGCGAACGCGACATTGTCGAGGATTGGGCCGCCGATTGTTTCGAGAAGCTGTTGTTCAATCTGGTCAATATCCGCCAGAAGCGAGTGATCTATGCGCGCTTCGGGCTCGACTGGGAATGGGTCCGCGAAGCGGTGCGCGAAAACTACGACAACAACGTCCGGCGCTCCGAGATGAAGGAAGGCACCAATGTTTTCCGCGTCCTGGTCAAGACCTTGCTGGGCGCGGGCATCATCACCGAACGCACCCGCCATATCTATGCCGGCTGGGTCGATATGCGCGAACTGGACAGCGAATCCCATGAAATTCCGGGTGCCGCGGTCGCCGCGCAAGGCATCGCCGAACTGCAAGCCATCAACGCCAAGCGCCGCAGGATCGGCAAGAAGGCAATCGCCTGATCGGCGCTGGCTTTGGTTCGCGCTTTATGCAGCGGAGCGGGTATCCCCGGCTCATCGCATTGCTTGTTCGGTGTCTTGCTGGCCTAAAATTCGCACGATGAGAACACGCCTGGGTTCAATCCGGTAATAAATTGAATGCGATTTGAAAACGCTCCGGCGGTAACCCTTGGCGATATGATCGACCGCCGCGAAAAGTTTTGGCTGTTCCGCCAGTTCGCCAAGCCGCTGCTTCATACCATTTTGGTATTCCAGCGCCTGATCGAGGCCGAACAAGTCGATGCCAAAATTGAAAATGTTTTCAAAATCTGCATCGGCAGCTTCCGTTAGAGCGTTATCGTCTTGTTTGGAATCATGAGGGATTCCCATTTGTCGCGAATCGTGATTCAAGATGGCCACTGGTAAGGAGGCCAGCATGAATGGGA
>PTKA01000468.1 GCA_002937525.1 Alphaproteobacteria bacterium MarineAlpha10_Bin3 | reverse complement strand
AAGCGGTGGGTGAGGCCGGCGAACCCCGAGGTGGGCCGTTTCTGAGGACCGTGTTCGGCCTGGAAGTTCAAGTCGTTGCCGGCCGAAAACGCCTTGTCGCCGGCGCCGGTCACGATGGCGACCCATTGGTCGGGATCGTCGCGAAACTGGTTGAAGGCGGTGTCGAACTCGTAATGCGCCGGGGGGTGCAGCGCGTTATACACCGCTGGCCGGTTGATGGTGATGATCGTCAGTTTGCCGTCGCGTTCGACGGTCAGGAATTCATACGCTGTCATTTCGCCAAGCCTTTTTGTTCGTGAAGGTTGCCTGCGTGAAAAGATCATATGCGGTCGCGTCGCCGCGCCATGGCAGACCTCAACATATTAAGGTCGGCCTGGCGCTGTGTATTGGAAATTAATTTCGATTGACACGAGAATCGGAGTTGTGATTCCATGCGGCCATGGACCTATTCGGTGAAATCAAACGGCGGGCCAGAAAAGTTGCCGGGCCAGTGTTGGGTTCGCTTGTCGTGGCCTATTTCGTTTATGGCACCGTGCAAGGCGATCGCGGGCTGTTCGCCTATTTTTCCATGTCGCAGGAGCTGACCCGCGCCCAAACCGCGCTGAGCGAGTTGCGGCGCACCCGGCTTGGACTGGAACAGCGCGTCGCTTTGTTGCGGCCGGAAAGTCTCGATCTTGATCTTCTCGAAGAGCGGGCGCGGATCGTACTGGACTTCGTCAATCCCGATGATTTCGTCCTCGTTCTATCGCCGGTTACGCCAAAGCAAGATGGGATGCCGCGTGACCCGCGTTAAAAGAAGACGTTAAATCAAATGAATTAACTTAATATGAGTTAATAGTCGTTTTTTTGAGCGAAAACAATATCTTATCGGCTTCTTGCCAAACCGGGCAGGGCGGGTTACGTGTAGTGCCGACGGCACTGAACCGGCACCTGACGCAAGGATACGCAGCGATGGCGAAGTCAGCGATGAAACGAAAACCCCGAAAAGCATCGAAGACGCGCCAGGCGTCTGGAGAGGAATTACTGCATTACTACCGCGAGATGCTGATGATTCGCCGGTTCGAGGAAAAGGCGGGTCAGCTTTACGGGATGGGGCTGATTGGCGGATTTTGCCATCTTTATATCGGGCAGGAAGCGGTCGTCGTCGGCATGCAGGCGGCGATCACGCCGGATGATGCGGTCATTACCAGCTATCGCGATCATGGCCATATGCTGGTCTGCGGCATGGACCCGCGCGGCGTGATGGCGGAACTGACCGGCCGCAGCGGCGGTTATTCGCGCGGCAAGGGTGGCTCCATGCATATGTTTTCGAAGGAAAAGAATTTCTTCGGCGGACACGGCATCGTCGCGGCGCAGGTGCCGCTGGGCACCGGTGTCGCGTTCGCCCATTGGTATAACGAGGACAATCACGTCTGCCTGACCTATCTGGGCGATGGCGCGATCAATCAGGGTCAGGTCTATGAGGCGATGAATATTGCCGCCCTGTGGAAATTACCGGTCGTCTATGTGATCGAAAACAACAAATATGCGATGGGCACCAGTCTGGAGCGCGCCTCGGCGGGTACCGAATTATACCGGCGCGGGCAGGCCTATGGCATTCCGGGCGTACAGGTCGACGGCATGGATGTCGTGGCGATCCATGATGCCGGGAAAAAAGCGGTGGCGTATTGCCGGGCCGGCAAGGGGCCGTATGTTCTGGAAATGATGACCTATCGCTATCGCGGTCATTCGATGTCGGATCCGGCCAAATACCGCAAGCGAGAGGAAGTCCAGAAAATGCGCAGCGAGCGCGACCCGATCGACAATGTGCGGGCATTGTTGCTCGATGGCGGTCATGCCGATGAATCTGCATTGAAGGAAATCGATCGTGAAATCAAAGATATAGTTTCCGATGCGGCTGAATTCGCGCAGACCAGTCCCGAGCCCGGACCGGCGGAATTATGGACCGACATTCTCGTCGAGGCGTAATCGCTTTCAGGTGAAGGAAGGATCGTATGGCTACCCAGATATTGATGCCGGCATTGTCGCCGACCATGACCGAAGGCACGCTGGCCAAGTGGCTCAAGGCGGAAGGCGACGCGGTAAGCGCCGGCGATGTCATCGCCGAAATCGAAACCGATAAGGCGACGATGGAAATCGAAGCCATCGATGAAGGCGTTCTTGGCAAGCATCTTGTCGCCGAAGGTGCGCAGGGTGTCGCCGTGAACACACCAATCGCGATTTTGCTGGCCGAAGGCGAGGACGCCTCGGCGATGGCGGGACTGAACGAGGTGC
>PTKA01000467.1 GCA_002937525.1 Alphaproteobacteria bacterium MarineAlpha10_Bin3 | reverse complement strand
ATTCTTGAGCAAAGCACTGTTGATGTGGAAGAGGAACGAATCCGGGCTGAAGTGCGAGGGTTGCCTGATGCAGCGCGTTCTATCTATTTCAAGCGGGTGAACGAGCGTATTAAGGATCCAGACACTTATGCAGCATTGAACTACTGTCTCTTTTTGGGTTTTCACTATCTCTATTTGGGACGTTATAGCCGTTGGTTTATCGACTTTTCCTTGTCAGACCAGCGGCATGGATATCTGCTCCGACAATACTTGCAACAACGGTTGCGGGAGTTCTAGCAATGGCACGTGCCTATTTATCTACTGCACCAGGTCGAGCGGGAATTGTCGGCAACCCGACCGACATGTATGGTGGCAGTGTCATTTCTTGTTCGACAAAGGAACGATCGGCTGTTCTGATCGAGCCGTCGGCGTAAGCACGCACACTCACCCCCCAGTCTCAAGTCGTTGAACAGTCTCCGCTGTCCGTTCAATCTCCCCCCAATCCCACAACTGCGGAATAAACGCCACATTCGAATGGAGTTCGGCCTGATCGGCATAGTGTGGGCTACCCGGATGACCGGACGCCCCCAGCGGCACAATCCATTTCGAGTTCGACCAGTTCGACGGATCGTGGATATACCGGTTTACGGAAAGCCCACTGACCGTGTATCTGCTGTGGATGCCGAAGCTGCCAGCCAGCGGCGTGTCACCGGATTAACCGGTCCGGTGCGAAATTTAGGCAAGTCAGCCCCTAATGCAGGGTCGCATCGGTCGGCGGCGACAACATTGACTCGCGTTTGCGGCGCTCGACGAAAATTTCATCGACCAGGCGATGCACCGATTCTTGCGCCAATTCAATGCCCAGTTTCTCGCAATGCAAAATGCACGCGGCCAGCAGCGAACCATAACAGATCGTGTTCAAATTCTTCATCGATCCAGCCTCCGCGATCAACTGTTTGGCGGTATCGCCAAACGACTCGACGACCAAATCCAGAAACTCGAAATTGTCTTCGGGTTCAAGCATCATCGCTCCTTATCCAGGCCAAGGCGCGCCAATCCGCCGTGCCCTACCTATCGTTGACGCCATTTCTTGGAGGAAATTCGGTAATATTCTTCGCCGAACAGCCCCATCGTACCATAATTGAATACAGACAGGAAGCCGCGATTCGGCCCCATCCCTTCAACGCGACAGCCGCCGCATTACCGCCCCGGCAAGCGCCCGCACCAGGGGACGGCGAACCAGCCCTGGGGCGAGCATGATCCGGCGCACCGGATCGGTGACCAGCACGGTGCGCCGGCCCATCGCGGCCAGGGCCATGCGGGCCACCTTGTCGGGGCTGAGCATATAGGGCATCGCACGTGTCGGCAGCGCCGCGCGGTCGAAGAATTCGGTCCTCGTCGATCCCGGGCACACCGCCAGGACATCGACCGGTTCGCGCTTGAGTTCCTCGGCCAATCCTTCGGCGTAGAACAGATCGAACGCCTTGGTCGCGGCATAGGTCGTCATGTAAGGAACCGCCTGAAAGGCGACGACGCTGGACAGGATCATCACGCCGGCCCGGTCCCCCGATGCCCGCGCCCGCTCGATCATGCCGGGCAGCAGCGCGCGGGTCATTTTCACCGGTGCCGCCACATTGACCGCGACCATTTCGGCTTCCACTGCGGCCGGATTGCCGGCAATCGCGCCAAACCGGCCCAGCCCCGCATTATTGACCAGGAAATCGATCGCCAACGCCTGTGCCCGCTCGATCACGGCGGCGCGGCCGGCGTCCGTGGCGAGATCGGCGGCGATCCATTCGACCCTGCGGTCCTCTTCGCCCAGCGCCTCGCACAAGGCCGCCAGCCGTTCCGCGTCGCGGCCCGTCAACAGCAAGTCGCAAGCCGCCGGCAGCGCCCGGGCGATCGCCGCGCCGATGCCGCTGGTGGCGCCGGTAATCAGGGCGTTTCGATAGCGCATTTTCTTCCCTACCTTCGTGGCGCGATCATACAATGGGAAAGAACGGAGGAATACCGATGCGTGCGTGGCAACGGATGCTCAGCGGCCGGCGGCTCAATCTGTTGGAGCCCTCGCCGCTCGACATCGAAATCGAGGATATCGCCCACGGGCTGTCGCGCCTGGCGCGCTGGAACGGCCAGACGACCGGCGACTGGGCCTTCACGGTGGCGCAGCATTCGGTGCTGGTGGAATCGCTTGTCCAGCACTTCCGAAAAGCCGCGCCGCCGGCTTGGCGCCTGGCGGCGCTGCTGCACGATGCGGCGGAATATGTGATCGGCGACCTGATATCGCCGTTCAAATCCGCCG
>PTKA01000466.1 GCA_002937525.1 Alphaproteobacteria bacterium MarineAlpha10_Bin3 | reverse complement strand
GCGGCGCGGATCGGCCGGTGGCGCGACGACGGGCGCGGCTGCATCGCCTTCCTGGTCGGCGGCGCCGACGGGCTGGACGATGCGGTGCGGGCGCGCGCCGATCTGGTGCTGTCCTTTGGCAAGGCGACCTGGCCCCATATGCTGGCCCGCGCCATGCTGGCCGAACAGCTCTACCGCGCCCAGCAGATCCTGGCTGGACATCCCTATCACCGGGACTGATCGGCGCTTTCAGCGATACCGGATTTCAACTATCATGGCGCGGATTTCCGGACCCGATACTTCACGAGGGTTAAGTTGAATACGCCGCACCCCGTTGTCCTGTGCATCCTCGACGGTTGGGGCGAGCGCCAGGCGCGCGACAACAACGCCATTGCCCTGGCCGACACCCCGGTCTGGGACCGCCTGATGGCGGCCTGCCCGCATGGCCGGCTGGAAGCGTCGCAAGGCGATGTCGGTTTGCCCGCCGGTCAGATGGGAAATTCCGAAGTCGGTCACATGACGCTGGGTTCCGGGCGTATCGTGCAGCAAAGCCTGCCGCGCATCGACAATGCCGTCGCCAGCGGCGCGATTGCCGGCCTGCCGGCGTTCCAGGCCTTCGTTGCCCGCCTGCAAGCCAGCGCCGGCACGGCGCATCTGCTGGGCCTGATGTCGCCCGGCGGCGTGCATTCGCACCAGGATCATATCGCCCATCTGGCCAATGCGCTGCTCGATGCGGAAATTCCGGTGACCGTGCATGCATTGCTCGATGGCCGCGACACACCGCCTTCCAGCGCCGATGGATATCTGGCCGCGTTTGGCGATGCCGCGCCGCGCGCCCGGATCGGCACGGTCATCGGACGCTTCCATGCCATGGACCGGGACCGGCGCTGGGAGCGGGTCGCCGGGGCTTACGCCATGCTGGTCACGGGGACCGGCGAAGCCGCCCGCGACGCGCGCGCCGCCGCCGCCCAGGCGCTGGCGCGCGGCGAAACCGATGAATTCGTCCAGCCGACCGCGATCGGCGGTTATTCCGGGATGCGCGATGGCGACGGGCTGATCGTCGCCAATTTCCGCGCCGACCGGATGCGTGAAATTCTCGGCGCCCTGCTCGATCCGGAATTCGACGGATTCAGGCGCGAAACGCAGGTTCGTTTCGCCGCCGCACTCGGCATGACATCCTATTCCGACGCGCTGGACCCGTTTCTGGCGACGCTGTTTCCCAACCGGCCGGTCGAGGACACGCTGGGCGCCGTCGTCGCGGCGGCGAACAAGACCCAGTTGCGGATCGCCGAGACCGAAAAATACGCCCATGTGACATTTTTCTTCAATGGCGGCGCGGAACGGGAGTTTCCTGGCGAATCCCGTATTCTGGTGCCGTCACCGAAGGTTGCAACCTACGATTTGCAGCCGGAAATGTCGGCCTGCGAGGTCACCGACCGGCTTGTCGCGGCCATCGCGGGCGGCGAATTCGACTTTGTCTTGGTCAATTACGCCAACACCGACATGGTCGGGCATACCGGAAATCTGGAGGCCGCAATGCGCGCGGTGGCCACGGTCGATCATTGTCTGGGCCGCCTCGAAGAAGCGGTGCGGCGGGCCGGGGGCATGATGCTGATCACCGCCGACCATGGCAATGCCGAGTCGATGACCGACGCCGCCAGCGGCCACGCCCATACCGCGCATACCACCAACCCGGTGCCGGTTGTCGTGGTCGGCGACGCGGTCCGTATCGGCCGGATTGCCGATGGCGGCCTGCGCGATATCGCGCCGACCATACTCGATCTGCTCGGCCTGCCGCCGCCTGCCGCAATGACGGGGCGTTCCTTGATCGCGCGCGCCGGTGACGCCCGTGCCGCCGAATAACCGCGCGCGCCGGTACGCGGCGGCGGCGGCATTGTCGCTGTTGTGCGCGACCGGCGCCCTTGGCGCGCAAAAGCACGATCTGGAAAAGGTCGAGGCGCAGATCGTCCGCGAACGCGAAACGCAGAAGGCCCTGGACGCGAACAGCCGCAGACTGGCGCTGGCCGCCGCCCGGTTGCGGCGGGAAATGATCGATGCGGCGCGCAACGCCCAGGAAAAAGAAGCCATTCTGACCCGCCTGGAAAAACAGTTGGTCATCCTGGTCGCCGAGGCGGCGGACCGCGAGACGGCGCTGGCGGCGCAGCGCCGGCGGCTGGCCGGAACCCTTGGGGCACTGGCCAGGCTGTCGCGCAATGGCCCCCAAGCCCTGATGCTCTACCCCGGCAGCCCGACCGATATGGTGCGCAGCGCGCTGCTGCTGCGCATTACCGTGCCCCGCCTGGGCGACCGGGCGGC
>PTKA01000465.1 GCA_002937525.1 Alphaproteobacteria bacterium MarineAlpha10_Bin3 | reverse complement strand
ATGTTCGACAAGGTGGCCTTGTTTAAACCTGCTTAGACGACTCTTCCGCATGCTTCCCATGATAACGCCTTTTTGGCATTATCTGGGTCAGCCCCTAATTGTTATAGCTCGTGGCCAGGTTTTCCGGCGTTACCGGCCGGTCCAGCGTATAGCGCGGATTGCGCTTGACCGGATACAAGGCTTGCGAGGGATCGGGTTCGAGCGCCGCCGCGCTGATCTTTACGCTCTCTTCGCAACCGCTCAGCAATGCCGGGACGGCCAGCATGATCGGCCCCGCCGCCAGTGTCTTGACCAGTTTTCGGCGGTTCCAGAACAGCGCTTCAGGTGTTGCGCCGGCATCCCGCCGTTCCCAGCCGCGCGGCATTTTGATCGCCATATCAGCTCTCCTGTAACAAATAGCGACGCAGTATTGCTGCGATCTTCTCTTCATCCATCACCGGCGGCATCAAGGTTGCGAAACCGCCATCGGGCCGCATCAGATAGATAAACGAGCCGTGGGCGAAGATCGGCTCGCCGCTGGCGGTCTGCGAGACTTGGCTGAATTCGATTTTATACGCGCGATAGGCATCGTTGAGTTGTTTTTCGGTTCCGGTTAATCCAAGCAGGCGCGAATGAATTTCAGGCATGGCGCGCGCCAGCGCCTCGGGCGTGTCGGCTTGGCGGTCGACGGTGATCAGGATCGGTTGAATCCGCGATTGATCCTGTTCGCTCAACCTATCCAGCGCCGCCGTCATATGCCGCAGGCCAACCGGGCAAATCGACTGGCAATTCGCGTAGCCGAAGAAGATTAGCATGAAGCGGCCGCGAAAATCCCGGTCGCTGCGGGTTTTGCCGAACTGGTCGGTCAAGGTGAACGGGCCGCCGATTTCATCCAGCGGTGCGCCAAACACCGGCGCCGCGCCTGGACCGGCCAGAAGCACCGCCAGCACGGCAACGAGAAAGTGGCGTCGCATGGCGGCTATTGCTTCGCCTGGAATTCGCGGTCCGCCGCCAGGCCGGCAAAAATGACGCTGTTCTTGAGTGGCAATATCAGCTTGCCTTCGTCGTTCACCAGGCCGAGCTGGCGTTTGCCTTCGCCGCACGCCTTGGGGCAGTCGCCAGTCAACTCACACAGAATATCGACGACCTTGGCTTCGAAACGCACGATTTTTTCGTTCGGCAAGCCCCATTCCTCGGCCGCATTGGCTGTCGTGGCGGTCACGAAAAGCAGCGCCAAGGCGCAGGTTAAAATTTTCATGGCGTTATTTCCCGAATGGCTGGATGCCATATTCGTCATGGGTCAATTTCACGATACCCGCATCGTTGACGACCTTGTCGATGACCAGATAATTGATGCCGGCGCGTGTATAAACGTCGCCATTGACGGTTATGCGGTGGGTTTGAATGCGCATGACCGCCGGGTTGGCGACACTGGTGGTATCCGCGCCCAGCTTGAGGATCACATAGACTTTTCCGTCATCGGCGAGGAGCCCGACCGGTATGCCGCCAGCCGCGCACCACAGCGCGCATTGATGATGCGCGGTGCCTTCGCCATACATGATTTGCGTTAAGTAGCACCAGCTATCGATGATTTCGCCGGTAAGCGTAACCCGGCCCATCTTGGCGGCACTCGCCGGGGCCGCCATCGCGGCGAACAATGCCGCGATGGCGAAAATTGCGCCCTTCTTCACGATACGGTCTCCTCAAGTAATTTCGGCGTCAGTGGCGTCCCGTCAACAGGCGCGCGCCCCGCGCGGCCAGCATAAAAATTGGCACGTTCGAGGTCCGGTGCAGCACCCGGCATATTTCCCACCCATCGGTGCCCGGCAGCATCACATCAAGAATGACGAAGCGCGGGTTGCGGGCGCGGGCCGGCGCTGTTCATCGCCATCGTGTAGCACGCGCCCGGCAATTTCCGAATGCACTTGTCCCCAAGGGGCGCCCACCGCACAATCCGGCGCGATTGAGGCGACCGGGCGTAATCTTCATGCATTCATCCAGTGGCGATCCCGTAGCGACGGTGTCCGAAGCCGAGGCAAGCGGCGAAATTGCCGCCCTTTACCGCGATATCCGGGCCACGCTCGGCGTGCCGGTGGTCAATCTGATATGGCGGCATCTGGCGGTCTTTCCGGGCGGCCTCGATTGGGCGTGGCAATCGTTGCGGCCGCTCTATGCGCGCGGATCGGTCGATGCCGAGGCGCGGGCGCTGCGCGAGGGGCTGAATATTCCGTTCCTGTCCGGATTGTCGTCGGCCGGGTTTCGGGCGCTCGGGCTTGGCGACGGCGATATTGCGCAAATCATGACGATTTTGCGCAGC
>PTKA01000464.1 GCA_002937525.1 Alphaproteobacteria bacterium MarineAlpha10_Bin3 | reverse complement strand
GCGCGAGGCGGCAGCGCGCAAGGCGTTGCAGGCGCAGATCGCCACATTGCAGCCATCGCTTGAAGCCGAAGTCCGGCGCGGGGTTGAACTGAAATCGCGGACCGCCCGGTCACGCACGGCACTGGACACCGCGCGCCGGGATTACGAGCGGATTTCACAGTTGCGGGCCGCATTGGACGTCGAGGTCGCCGGACTGGGCGGCGCGTTGAAGGCGGAAGCCGACCGTGGCAACGCCTTGGAAGCGGATTTGCGGAAGTTCGCCGGCCGTCTTAGTCAGGAAACCGGCGTCTCGGACAGCTTTAACCCGGCCAAGGAATCCTTGAGCACCAGGATCGCTGCGTTGCTGGACCGCTTGACAATGCTGCACCGGGACCGCGCGACGGTCCTTGAAACGCTGCGTACCCGCAATATGGGGTCGCTTGATGAGGCCGAACGCATTCTGGGTATGACCGGTCTCAATATCGAGACGGTCCTGGTCAAGGTCAGCGGATCGCAAACCCTGGACGAGGGCGGCCCGTTTATCGCCGCATCGCCCGGCCGCGCCGAAATGACTGGATTTGCGAAAAAGGTGAGTGGGTTGAAGGCGCAGTTGAACCGGCTGGGGGCCCTGCAAACCGCCTTGCGCGCGATGCCTCTGGCAGCCCCCTTGGACGGATACCGGTTGGCCAGTGGTTTTGGGCGGCGGCGCGATCCAATTTCAAGGCGATGGGCGCGCCATGAGGGCGTTGACCTGTCGGCGAGGTTGCGGTCCGCCGTGCGTGCCACGGCGCCGGGAATCGTTACCCTGGCGGCGTGGAATGGACGCTATGGCCGCATGGTCGAGATCGACCATGGTTACGGCATCCGGACCCGTTACGGCCATTTGCGCAAGATCCTGGTCAAGAAGGGACAGCGGATCACGCACCGCCAAAAGATCGCCCTGGTTGGCAATAGCGGCCGCAGCACCGGGCCGCATTTGCATTACGAATTTTTTTTCCGGCACTATTGCGATGGATCCGATGCGTTTCATCAAGGCAGGTCAGTATGTTTTCAAGGAATAAGTTGAATTCTTCCGGTAAGGCGTTAACGAAAAACAAAACCCCCGCCATGCCGTCAATCCTCGGCCCGGACCTTCGGATCGATGGAAATCTGAAAACCGACGGCACTATCCAATTCGATGGGGTCGTGAATGGCGATATTCAGACCAATACGATCACCGTTGGTCCGGCCGCGGTCGTCAATGGTTCGATAACCGGCGACACGGTGCAGGTCGATGGATCGGTGAACGGAACGATCACCGGGCGCATCGTGGAATTGCGTAAATCGGCCAAGGTCATCGGCGATATATTTCATCATAGTCTGGCGATCGAAGCCGGCGCGTATATCGAAGGCATGTGCAAGCATGTCGAAACGGAACAGCGCCACCGGATCGAACCCAGCCTGGCCTGGCCAAGTCTGGTCATCGACGAACCCGCCGCTTCCTGAAGCCGGGTGCCATCGATCCGCTACCGGGTCGGTTGCGCCGCGTCGATTGCGGCGATGAAGGCGTCGATTGCAGCTTCCGCTTCGGGTTCGCCCAGGCTTGGCACATGGCCGGCGTTCGGCACCGTTACCTGTTTCAAGCCGGGATGCGCTGCGGCCATGGCCATGACGGTTTGCGCGCTCAGAACATCGGAAAGCGCCCCCCGGATCGACAACAACGGCGTGCGGCGAAGGCCGCCGAACAACGGCCACAGATCGGGTAATTCGCTATCGTCACGCAGTGCCTGGGACAGCCTTATGTCCCAGTCGAAATGCAACAGCCCGTCGTCGCCTTCGCGCCACGTCGCGCGGGCCGCCGCTTCCCATTGCGCGTCGCACCGTAGCGAGAGCGTCGGAAACATGACGCGCAAATCCTTCGCCGCACTGGTCCAGTCCGCATGCGGGCGGTCAACGCCGATATAGTCGAGAATGCGTTGCAATCCCGATTGGTCGATTTCCGGGCCGATATCGTTCAGGACCACGCCGGCAAGCGCGGTCGGCATCATGGCGCTCATCGCCATGGCGAGCACGCCGCCAAGCGATGTGCCGATCACGACGACGCGGGCGATGCCGGTTACCGCCAGCAGATGGCGGATATCGTGCAGATAGGTCACCGGCTGATAGTTGGCGCTGTTGGCATCGTATTGAGAGCGGCCGCGGCCGCGATAGTCGGGGCATATCACCCGCCGGCCGGTACATAACCGCGAGGCCAGGCGATGGAAATCGCGCGAGTTCCGGGTCAGGCCGGTGAGGCACAGCACCGGAATCCCCGGTGCATCCAGCGCGCCGTATTCCCG
>PTKA01000463.1 GCA_002937525.1 Alphaproteobacteria bacterium MarineAlpha10_Bin3 | reverse complement strand
CGCCGACCCCCATGACCAGCACCCGCGCCGGCGCAATGGTTCCGGCCGCGGTCATCATCATCGGAAAAGCGCGGCCGAACTCCGCCGCCGCGTCGAGTACCGATTTATATCCGGCCAGATTGGACTGCGAGGACAGGATATCCATCGATTGCGCCCGGGTGATGCGCGGCGCCATTTCCAGGGCGAACCCGGTGACGCCGGTCGCCGCCAGGACGGCGGCGCGGGCCGGATCGCGCAACGCATACATCTGGCAGATAAGGATCTGGCCGGCGGAAAAATTTACAAGTTCGTCGACCGCATCGCCGGCGATCATGGGGCTGCGGATTTTGAGCACGATATCGGCGCCTTTCAGCGTCGATTTGGGGTCGTTGGCGATGGTCGCCCCGGCGTCGCGGTAAGCGGCGTCGGGCACCGATGCGGTTTTGCCGGCAGCTTTTTCAACGACGACATCGAGCCCAAGCGCGACCAGTTTCTTGACCGTTTCCGGCACCGCCGCGACCCGGGTCTCATCGGCCCGCCGCTCCTTCAGAATTGCGACCTTCATAAATGCCAACCCCACATGAATTCCAAATTCAAGCGCGCCAAGATATACAAAGAATTATCTTTGCCAAGGGGTCCAGCCCGGGTTTTATCGAACTGCGTCCATTCGCGCATGGTGGACGCCGCCATTCAAGGCGGCCGGCCGGCCGGTCGTTCAGTCCGAAGACGGCCCCTTGAGTTCCACGACGTTGCCGTCCGGGTCCTCGATATAGATCGACGGGCCGCTGCCCTCGGCCCCGAAACGCTGCTTGAGCGGGCCGGCGGCAATGCCGTGCGCCGCCAGATGGGCGCGGATACCGGCTTCGTTGAATTCAGCCAGGCGCAACGCGAAATGGTCCATATTGCCGGCCCCGTCCGGCGGCGGATCGTCGCTGGCGTCGATCAGATCGATCATCGCGGACCCGGCGCGAAGCTGGACCAGGCCGATGGACGCGACCCGCCGCGCCTCCACGCAGCCAAGAACGTCGCAGTAAAACGCCACCGCGCGGTCGATATCGGCGGCGCGGATCACGACATGGTCGATATTGCGGATCACGATCATGGCATTGCTTCCTCGTTCATTGCGGCAAGCCCGCCTTGGCCAGCGCGTCGATATAGAGATCGAGGTCGCGCGGTTTTTTGTAGGGTGTGCGCGCGCGCCTCGGCCAGGGTAAAGCCGGGTTGCAAAGTCAGAATTTCGGCCGCCTCCCATTGCGCGTCTTCGATGCGGCCAAGCTGGGCGTAGGTCGCGGCCAACATCAGATGACCGGCGATGGTTTCCGGATTTCTCTTGATGATTTCCTCGAAAGCGGTCGCCGCCTTGCGGTACGCCGCCAGGTAAAAATGCGATTGGCCAAGCACCCAAAGGTAATTGAAATCATGCAGCGGATTGAGCCGAATGGCCCGTTGCATCTCTTTCAGACCCTCCGCCGGCCGGCCCATATAGTTCAGAATGAAGGCGAATTGCGCCTGACTGTCGGCATAATTGGGGTCGATTTCGAGTGCTCTGCGGGTGGCGGCCAGCGCCTCGTCATGGCGATTCAGATAAAGCAGGATCATGCCCTGGGCGAAATAGACCACCGGCAACCGGTCGTCGATCGCCAGGGCCCGTTCGGCGTGGTACAGGCCAATGCGGCCGGTTTCGTCCGGCGCGTCGGTCCAGCCGAATCGAAGGGCGTTGGCGTAACTGACGGCCATGTCGGCATGGGCCCGCGCATAATTGGGCGCCAACGCAATCGCACGCAGGAAATATCCGCGTGATTCAGTCATGGTCTGGCGCGTGTAGCGCCGCAACAGCGCCAAGCCGCGCAGCACCAGATCGTAGGCTTGCGGGTTGACCGGTTCCGCGCTGGTCAGGTTACTGGCTTCCAGCGCGTTCAGTTGCACCGCCAGGGCGCGGACGATCTGGCGCGTCACCGCATCCTGCAAGGCGAACACATCGGCCAGCGAACCGTCATAGCGGTCGGCCCACAGATGCCCGCCGGTCGTGGTATCGATCAACTGGGCGTTGATGCGGACCCTCTGCCCGGCGCGGCGCACGCTGCCTTCCAGCACATAGCGCACGCCACGTTCCCGGCTGACCCGTTTCAGGTCGATGGAGCGGCCCCGGAACTTGAAGCTGGAATTGCGCGCCACCACGAACAGCCCGGAAATCTTCGAGAGGTCGGTGATGATGTCCTCGGTAATCCCGTCGGAGAAGTATTCCTGCTCCGAATCGCCGCTCATATTGTTGAACGGCAGCACCGCGATCGACGGTTTGCCGGCACCCACCGGCCCGGCCCGGCCGGC
>PTKA01000462.1 GCA_002937525.1 Alphaproteobacteria bacterium MarineAlpha10_Bin3 | reverse complement strand
GCCAGGGTCCTGCGGGGCAATCTTGCTCGGTCCGTCCGGTTTCAACAAGGGTGCGGCAACTTCGCTGCCCTCGCGCACCCCGGTGCTGTAGGCATACCACACGATTGCCCCGAATCCGGCCAGGGCCACGATCGCCGCCAGCGCCGACAGAATTCGCCGCGCCCCGCCGGTGTCCGATCCGCCTTCCTCGGCATCGATTTCGTCGAACGCGGCTTCGATCGGATTGTCGCCCCCGGCCATCAACGCAGCTCCTCGACCGGAACCACGCCCATCAGATTGAGCCCGGAGGCGATGACAATCCGCACGCCCCGCACCAGCGCCAGACGCGACGCCGTCAACGGCCGATTATCGTCGACAATGAAACGCAACCCGGCATGCTCCCTACCCTTGGTCCACAGCCCGTGGAAGGCGGCGGCTAGATCATACAGATAATAAGCGATTCGGTGCGGCTCGTGCGATTTTGCCGCTGCCTCGATCACGCGCGGATACTGCGCCAGCAGCTTGATCAACGATACCTCCGCCGGATCGCGCAAGAGGTCGAGATCGGCGGCATCGCCGTTGGTAATTTCGGGAAACGCGTCCGCCGCCATGCGGGCGACCGAATGGCAGCGCGCATGGGCGTATTGGACATAGAATACCGGATTGTCGCGGGACTGTTCGGCGACCTTGGTAAAATCGAAATCGAGCGGCGCATCGTTGCTCCGGGTCAGCATGATGAAACGGACCACGCCCAACCCGACCTCGTCGATCAGTTCGCGCAGGGTCACGAAATTGCCCGCCCGCTTCGACATCTTGATCGGCTCGCCTTTATCCATCAGCCGGACAATCTGGCAGATTTTCACGTCAAGCGCCGCCTTTCCCTCCGTGACCGCCTCGGTCGCAGCCTTCAGGCGCTGAATATATCCGCCATGATCGGCCCCCCAGACATCGATCAATTTAACCGAACCGCGCTGGTATTTATCCAGATGATAGGCGATATCGGAGGCGAAATAGGTCCATGATCCATCCGATTTCTGCAACGGCCGGTCGACTTCATCGCCGAATGCGGTCGCCCGGAACAAGGTCTGTTCGCGCGGTTCCCAGTCATCGGGCCGCTTGCCCTTGGGCGGCGCCAAAGTCCCGCGATAAATCAGGTCGCGCGCCGCCAGCATCTCCAGCGCGGCGTCGACCCGCCCGTCCTCAACCAGGCTGCGTTCCGAGATGAAAACGTCATGGTGGATTCCAAACGCCGCCAGATCGGCACGGATCAAATCCATCATGGCGTCGATGGTGAAGGCGCGCAGCACCGGTAGCCACTCCGATTGCGGCGCGTCCAGCCAGCGGTCGCCGAATTTCGCCGCTAACGCCTTGCCGACCGGCCGCAGATAGTCACCCGGATACAACCCGTTCGGGATTTCGCCAATCGCGTGGCCCAGCGCTTCGCGGTACCGCAAATAGGCTGACCGGGCCAGCACATCGACCTGTTCGCCAGCGTCGTTAATGTAGTATTCGCGCACCACCCGGTACCCGGATTTGTCCAGCAGGGCGGCCAGCACGTCGCCGAACACGGCCCCCCTGGCATGGCCGACATGCAACGGGCCGGTCGGGTTGGCGGAAACGAACTCGACATTGATCTGTTTGCCGTTGCCGACCCGGGAATCGCCATAGGCAGCACCCTTTGCCAGAATATCGCCGAGGCAGCGCCGCCAGACCGCCGCGTCAAGCCGCAGATTGATGAAGCCGGGTCCGGCGATCTCGGCCGCCGCCACACCGTTCGCCGATTCCAGCCGGGCCGCGATCAGCGCCGCCAGGTCGCGCGGCCTCATCCCCGCCGGCTTGGCCAGCACCATGGCCGCATTGCTCGACAGGTCGCCGTGGCTGGGATCGCGCGGCGGATCGACCGCCACGCGAGACAGATCAAGACCGGCCGGCAACGCCGATTGCGCGACAAGACCGTTTACCGCCGCGATAATTTCATCCCGGTACTGGCTAAATATATTCATGGCGCGGCAACAATATTCCCGGTCAGGCGTTGGTGTTCGCGCAGCGCATAGGGATCGGTCATGCCGGCGATATAATCGGCGATGACGCGCGCGTTGGCGACGCAATCGGTCGTTTGTGCGCCGGCGCGCCATTCCGCCGGCAGGCAATGGGGGTCGGCGATAAAAATTTCGAAAAGCTCCTTCACAACGATGCGCCCCCGGTCGGTTTGCGCGACGACGGAATCGTGCCGGTACATATGGGTAAACAGGAACGCTTTCAGCGCGCGTTCCTTTTCGCGCATCGCTTGGGAGAACGCAACAAGCGGATGACCGAGCCCGCGAATAT
>PTKA01000461.1 GCA_002937525.1 Alphaproteobacteria bacterium MarineAlpha10_Bin3 | reverse complement strand
AATCCGTCCGGCGCCGCATAACGGTATTCTTGAAAGTTCACGCGCCGATCAGGTCCGGTAGCGCGTGCAGCGATTTGAGTTCCGCTTTGGGGTCCCCCGGCAGGCGTTCGCGCGGTTGCCCGAAGCGGTTGATCCACACCACCTGGAAGCCGAAATGCGCGGCGCCCGCGGCATCCCAGGCATTCGACGACATGAAGCAGATTTCCGCCGGCTGCAAGCCAAGCCGGTCAACGGCGAGTTGATAGGTCGCTCTGGCGACCTTGAAGATGCCGGCATCCTCCACCGACAGAACATGGTCGAGATTCGCCGCGATCCCGGCCGAGGTGACCGCGGCATCGAGCATCATCGGCGACCCGTTCGACAATATGGCCGTCCGCATCCCCGATTGCTGCAACCGCGCGAGTATTTCCGGCACTTCCTCGTAGACGTCCAGGGTCAGATACAGCGACATCAATTTTTCCCGCAGCGCCGCGTCTTTTAGTGCGGTTGCCGCCATCGCGTAATCCAGCGCATCCCCCGTGACCTGCCAGAAATCCACATGCGCCGCCATCAGACTGCGCAGCCAGGTATATTCGAGCTGCTTCTGGCGCCATAGCGCCGACAAAGCGTCCGCCTTGTCGCCCAGATCGTCACGGCAGCGCGCGGCGGCGGAATGAACATCGAACAACGTCCCATAAGCGTCGAAGACGCAGGCTTTGATGCCGTCGATACGATTGGTCATGGCGGTTGTTCCCTTGGCGTTTCTTCAAGGTATATCGATCCGGTGGGAGCCGGTGAGGGCATCGGCGACCCGTGCCGGCACGAAGCGGTCCTGCAGCCGGTATCCATAGATCGGGAGGTTTTCCAGAACCCGTTGGACATAATTACGGGTTTCGGCGATCGGTATGGCTTCCACCCAGTCGATGGCGTCGCGAACCGAAGTCGCGCGCGGATCGCCATTGGCCCGCAGCCAGCGATTGACCCGCATTGGGCCGGCGTTATAAGCGGCCAGCGCCAGGACGATGGATCCATCGTAGCGGCGCATCAACTGCGCCAGATAGGCGCTTCCCAGGCTGACATTGTGTCCGGGATCGGTCGTCAGGCGTTGCCTGGAATAGCGAACTTTCAGCCGCCGCGCGACATGCTTTGCCGTCGCCGGCATCAGTTGCATCAGCCCACGGGCGCCGGCACGGCTGATCGCCTCGGTGTCAAAGGCGCTTTCCTGGCGGATCAGGGCATGAATAAGTGCGGGGTCGGGGCCGGCGCCCAATGAAGCCGGCAGTGCCGGGTATCCCGCCTCGGATAGCAGCACGCCGTCGCGTACCGCCTGCTTTGCCGCATGGACCGAAAGGTCGCTCCGGCCAATGTCGTTTGCCAATCTGGCGACCAGCGTCCAGTTCGCCCGATGCCCGGTATCGCGCATCAAGGAGCCGAGGAAAATTTTGACCAGGTCGCGCTGTTCCAACGCCGACAGCATGCGGACCAGCTGGACCCGTTCGCGTTTCTCGAAGGCTTTGCGCTCGGATCGGTTCGGCGCCGGTTCCGGCTGCGGTTCGATGATGCCAACCAAGCGGTTCTGGGCGAGCTGACCGTAGAACGTCGTCAGGTGCCTGGCGGCCAGGCGATACCAATTTAGGGCTTTGTTTGGGAAAGTGCGGCCACTGGTTTCGGTGGCGCGTCCGGCCCAATACGCGCCGCGCGCCCGGCTGATGGGATAGCGGGCCTTGTCATAAAGGCGCGTGAAATGCCCGAGGGCGATATCGCCGTCACCCAGGAAACGCAGCGCGATCCAGCCGGCCAGCCACTCGGCCTCGGCGAAGGCGGCGCCCGCGGTTTGGCGGTGATCGCGGGCCAGACGGTAAGCACGGGTGATTTCGCCCGCCCTTAGCGCCCGGCGGGCCAGGATGGCGCGCTCGTACCACCATTTTTGCGGCCGCTGTAATTGAGCGGGCGGACGGCGCAGCAATTCGATTGCGCTATCGGTGAAACCCTTGCGGCGGCGCCAGCGCATGCGCTCATACATCAGACCCGCCGTCTCGACCAGGTCCGGCGGCACCCGCGCAATGGCGCCATCGACGCCGCCGGCGAAGGCGTGCAGCGCCATGCGGGCCTCGGCCAAGGCTTGCAGCCGCTTGTCGACATAACGGAACATGCGCCGCGCATCGTGCCGGCGGTTGTCCCACACCAGCCGGTCGAGGCGCGCGTCATGATCTTCCTGACGCAACATGTTCTTGTAGCGGCGGTAAATAATCTTCAGATCCTTGCCGGAGAAATTGTCTTCCACCCAGGCCTGACGGACGAACTTCACCGCCCGCGCCGTATCGCCGCCGGCAATCAAGGCGT
>PTKA01000460.1 GCA_002937525.1 Alphaproteobacteria bacterium MarineAlpha10_Bin3 | reverse complement strand
GGCTGGCCCGATGCATGGAACCGCGCGCAGCCACGCCGGGCCGGCGGCTGGACGCCATTCGCGCGCTGTCGGCGGCCGGCATCCCGGTTTCGGTTCTGGCCGCGCCGATGATCCCGGCCCTGAACGACGCCGAGCTGGAAGCGATCCTGGCTGCCGCCGCCAAGGCCGGTGCGTGCAGCGCCGGTTACACCTTGCTGCGGCTGCCGCTGGAAATCCGCGATCTGTTCGTCGAATGGCTGAATGCCAATTATCGCGACCGCGCCAGCCATGTGATGTCGCTGGTCCGCGACACACGCGGCGGCGCCGATTACGATTCCCGGTGGGGCCTTCGCCGGACCGGCACCGGTGCCTATGCCGATCTTTTGGCGATCCGCTTCCGGCTCGCCCGGCGCAAATTCGGGCTCGACAAACGATCCCTCGACCTCGACCTTACCCGCTTTCGCCCACCGCCGGTGAAGGGCGACCAGCTCACTCTTTTTTGATGACCATATAGGTGTGAACGTAATCCATGCCCTGGCCTTGCGGGTTTTCGCGCACGAAAGTCTCGTAGGAATCGAAGAAACAATCGATGATTTCCGCGCGTTCCTCGCCCGGCCGCCCAATCGACAGCCCGGCGGCGAAGACGCTTTCGCTCCATGACCGCAGGGTCGGAATATAGGCGGTGGCGAATTTGGCGGCATCGCCGTGGCGTTCATAATCGAGGCGATAGGGGCAGTCGATGACCCGGGTTTCGATATGATCGAGCCGCAGCCCGGCCCGGTATACCGGATGATCCGTATCGACCAATGGCGCGCTGCATTCTTCCACATCGCGGTAATATTGCGGGAAGACGGTCGCCGCGTATTCGTCGTTGGTTATAACCCCCTTGTCGGCCAGCGCCCGCCACAGCCGGTCGAACGTGTCGAACATATTCACGCCCGTGGTGCCGCCAAGATAGCGGCCTTGTTCGTCGCGGCAGAAATTGATCAGTACCAGCCGGCCGCCGGGCGCAAGATCGGCGGCGCGGTTGAGAAGAATCCGCGACCAGTCGGCCCGGCCCTGTTCGGCATAGGCGGCGCGTTCGGCCCCGCTGGCGCCGACCATGTGCACATGATCCGTGATCGGTCCCGGCCGCGCGCTCAGATAATGCGACGAGGTGGCGGAAAAGCCGAAATTCAACGCGCCTTCGGGAAACAGCCGCCGATGGAACGACGTGCCGGAGGTAAAGACATACAGATTGTCGATATCGGGGGCATAGGCCGGGATATCGGTCAGGCCGTGGACGATCTGGAATATCTGCGAGAAATCATTGCGCGGCAGATCGGTATAGACCATCGACAAGGGGCGTGACGGCGCCCGGCCGCGGACATGGCGCAACGCCGCGCCGATCGTGTCGATCGAGGTGCCGCCATCGGCGCAACCCATATCGGCCATGGTGAAGACGGCGCCGTTGTCCGGAATATCCATCGCCTTCAGCGCGCCGATAACCAGCGGCAACGCGCCGTCGATGACATCCTTGGCACCGGTGGTGGCGAGCGAATAATAACCGCTGCCCTTCATCCGGATATCGCCTGCCGTGTTTGCCGCCATGTCTTCTTCCCCTTTGTTTCAAGCACCCGCGCCGCGCAGCGATTGTTCGGTGCTTTGCGCCAGCACGGCAAAGGCGCGGTGCGCCAGCCGCCGCCATGCCGCCGCATCCACGTCCACCCCATGGCGCATCGCGTCGCGGGTTCGCGCCGCGATATCGCCGCGGCTCCGTATCGTCGCGCCTTCCGCCGCCGCAAGGATTTGCGCGGCAAAGCCGGCATCGCTGGCAGGGTCGGCCACGGTCAGCGTCACGCCCTGTGCCGCTGGCGCATGGCCGGGCAGCGCCACCGCCGTGCGGTTCTCGATCGACGGGTCCGGCCTGAGTGGATGGAACGACGTCAACGCCGGCAGCTTGACGGAGCTCAGCCTGGCGCTGCCGGGCTCGGCGCCTGCCCTGAGCGTCGGCGCGAGGTTGAGCCCGCTGCCCGATCGCGAGGGCTTCCAGCAATACACCATCCTGCAGGGCGACAGGCTGCGTCGCATCGCGGAGCGATTCGACCTGACCGTCGACGAAATCATGGCGGCCAACCCGCAGTTGGCGAACGCGAACCAGATTCGCTTGGGAAACCCGCTGTTCCTGCCTGAGGGCGCGACGCTTACGAGCGGAGTTGCCGTGGGCGATGCCAGCAACGCAGGCGTCGGGAACGGCGCCGACGGCACAGCGTCCAGCGAGACGGGGATTGTTCCTCAGGACGGCGACGCGGCCGGACCGCTCGGTGTCGGCCTGCCGCCGCTGGAAGACAGCGACTTCTGGGCCTG
>PTKA01000046.1 GCA_002937525.1 Alphaproteobacteria bacterium MarineAlpha10_Bin3 | reverse complement strand
GACGCATTGGCGCTTCTTTATCAAGTCGCGCGTATTCGCGGCGATGGACGCCCTTGGCGACGCCGAACAAAAATCCGCCGATGTCGGCGACATGCTGCGCCGGATCACCGCCGAGTTTCCGCAACTGGTGAAAAGTCCCTAGGGGGCGTTCTCCATCAGGGGATTCCCATTTAAGATAAAGTGTGATTCAAGACTGGCTTTGGGAGAGCGGTCCTGGATAGAGATATTTTGCGTGACGATCAGTGGCGGCGGATCGAGGATCTTCTGCCCGGAAAAAGTAGCGGGACTTTTGATAAGTTTGTTTTATCAGGAGGACCTTATGACAAAACCGACACGACGAAGATTTCAACGCCGCACTCGGTTTTTTCTGGACGCTCAACCGCAAGCCAGCGCGTAGACGCCCTGCACGAATTCAGGCAGCGGGTATTCCTGCCAGCTCTTGCCGCCATCCTCGGTGCCGAACACCTGCCCCTTGCGGGCGGCGCAATAAATCCTATCCGGCGTCGCGGCACTGGTCGCCACGGTCATCAAAGTGCTGTCGATCGACAGACCGTGGTCGAAACGGGACCAGCTTTCGCCCAGATCCTGGCTGCGATATAGCGAACCCGGCCCATTGGCCGCCGTATCGCTCAGTGCCGCGAACAGCGTGTTCGGATCGTGCGGAAAGACCCGCAGATCGCGCGCATAGGTAAGGTTTGAATATTGCCCGATGCCCATTTCCACCCAGCTTTCGCCCTTGTCCGGGCTGCGGAACAGCCCCATGCGGTTGGCGAGGAATACCGTACCCGGCCGGCTCGGGCTGACCAGCAGGGCGTGGCTGTCCATCATGCCCTCGTTGCTGTCCTTGGTTCCGATCTGGCTTTTCAGCCGGTCCTGACGGGCCAGTCCGATCAGACCAGCACTGCAATCGCACCAGCTTTCACCGCCGTCGAGGCTGCGCACCACGCCGCTGACTTCCAGTGCTGCGTAAATTTCATCCTCGTTGGCCGGATCGGCGGCCATGCGGATCACCCGGTTGGGAAACGCCATGACGCAGGCGCCTTCGGGCGTCGGCACATCGAGCGCACGAAAACTGGCGCCGTCGTCGTCGCTGCGGTAGATCGTCGTGTTCTGCGCGCCGACCAGAAGGGTCTTCGCGCCCAGCGCCAGGATCGACCAGACGACCGTCTCCAACCCCGGTAGCGGCAGCCGGCCCCAACTCTCGCCGCCATCGGTAGAGCGGTACGGCCCGTGCTGCGTGCCGACATAGATCGCGTCCGCTCCGCGCAGGGCGATGCAGCGGACTTCCAGCTCGTCCGGCAGGCCATTGGTCACCGGCCGCCATTCGCCGCTCGCCTTGTCCAGGCTGAACAATCCCTGCGTTCTGGCGCCTTTGGCCGCCTTGTCCCAATAGGCGGCGCCCGCCAACACGAAATTCTTCATGCCATATCCTCCGATACAATCCCGATTGGCTCTCGCCGACAGTCCAGGTATAATCGTAATTGACGAAAATATCGCGCGTTTTCCAGCGACCGAGTTTTGGCCGCTGTATTGGGGAGTTAAGGTTCATGGGCACGGCGAAAAGCAATGGCGGCAATGGCGGCACGGACTACAAATGGGTCGGAACGCGGCAATTGCGGCCCGACGGGGTTGATAAGGTTACCGGCCGGGCCAAATTCGGCGCCGATCTGACCGTCCCCAACATGTTGTTCGGCAAGGTGCTGCGCAGCCCGCATGCCCATGCCCGGATCAAATCGATCGACACCTCGAAAGCCGAAGCGCTGCAAGGGGTCAAGGCGGTCATCACCGCGGCCGATTTCAAATTGATGCCGACCGAACCGATCGCCAATGGCGAGATGCAGATCAACTACCGCGACGTCTCTCACAACGTCATGGCCCGCGGCAAGGTGCTCTATGACGGACATGCCGTGGCCGCCGTGGCGGCGACCGATGCGCTGATCGCCGAAGCCGCTTTGGCGCTGATCGAGGTCGATTACGAAGTGCTGCCGCATGTCATCGACGTTGTCGAAGCGATGGCCGACGATGCGCCGATCCTGCATGACGATATGTTCACCGACGGCGTCGATCCCAAACCGGCCAATGCGTCGAATATCGCCAAACGGATCGAGGTCAAATCCGGCGATGTCGAGGCCGGTTTCGCCGCCGCCGATATCGTGATCGAGCGCGAATTCAACACCGCCGCGGTACATCAGGGCTACATCGAACCCCATGCCTGCGTCGCCAATGTATCGGAGGACGGCTCGGCCGAATTGTGGTGTTCGACCCAGGGACATTTCGTCGTCCGCGCCAATTGCGCGCGGCTGCTCGACATGGATATTTCGAAACTGCGGGTCACGTCGTCGGAAATTGGCGGCGGGTTTGGCGGCAAGACCGTGATCTATCTGGAACCGCTGGCGCTGGCGCTTTCCGGCAAGGCCGGTAAGGCGGTCAAAATGACAATGACCCGTGAAGAGGTGTTCCGCGCCACCGGCCCGACTTCGGGCGCCAACATGACGATCAGGATCGGCGCCACCAAGGACGGCATCCTCACTGCCGGCACCGCGACGCTCAACTATCAGGCCGGCGCCTTTGCCGGCTCGCCGATCCAGCCGGGCGCGATGTGCGCCTTTGCGCCCTATGACATGGCAAACGTCCATGTCACGGCCTATGACGTGGTGACGAACCGGCCCAAAGTGGCCGCTTACCGCGCGCCGGGGGCGCCGATTTCGGAATATGGGGTCGAATCGATAATTGACGAGATTGCCGGCAAACTGGGCATCGATCCGGTTGAATTCCGCCTGAAGAATGCGGCCAAGGAAGGCACGCGGGCGGCATTCGGCCCGAAATTCGGTCCCATCGGGCTGGTCGAAACCCTGGAAGCGGTGCGCGATCACGATCATTACAAAGCACCGCTGAAAGCCAATCAGGGCCGCGGCGTGGCGTCCGGCTTCTGGTTCAATATCGGCGGCGAAACCTGCATCTCGATCAATGTCATCGAGGATGGATCGGTCACGGTGATGTCGGGCACGCCGGATATCGGCGGCTCGCGGGCCTCGCTGTGTCTGATGGTCGCTGAATCCCTGGGTGTCGATTACGACAAAGTGCGCCCGATCATCGCCGACACCGCATCAATCGGCTACACTTTCCTCACCGGTGGCAGCCGGGCCACGTTCTCGAACGGCCTTGCCGCCGCCGAAGCCGCCGGCAAAACCATCGACGATCTGCGCAGCCGCGCCGCCAAGATCTGGGATATTCCGATCGACGCCGTCGAATGGGTCGATGGCGAAGCCCGGCCCGCCGGTTCCAACGCCGGCGAATTCGATCCGCTGTCGCTCGCCGATCTGGCCAAGGCCGCCAACAAGACCGGTGGCCCGATCGCCGGCCACGCGCAGATCAACGCCCAGGGTGCGGCACCCAGCTTCGGGACCCACCTGGTCGATGTCGAAGTCGATCCGGAAACCGGCCGGGTCACCATCCTGCGCTACACCGTGGCCCAGGACGCCGGCAAGGCGATCCATCCTGGCTATGTCGAGGGCCAGTTCCAGGGCGGTGCCGTGCAGGGCGTCGGCTGGGCGTTGAACGAAGAATATATCTACGACAAGGACGGCAAGCTGGAAAATGCCGGCTTCCTCGATTACCGCATTCCGGTCGCCTCCGACGTGCCGATGATTGACACGATCATCATCGAAATCCCCAATCCACGGCATCCCTTTGGCGTCCGCGGCATCGGCGAAACCCCAATCATCCCGCCAATGGCGGCGATCGCCAACGCCATCACCAACGCGACCAACATCCGCTTCGAAGCGCTACCGATGTCACCGCCGAAGGTCCTGGCGGCGATCGAAGCGTCGAACGGCGCCGGCGACGACTAACGCGCGAGGGATGGGGTGTAACGCTGGCCTTACGTCTCGAAAGCCGCGAACATCTCCTCGAAGGCTTTCATCTGGTTGCCCACTGCCGATGACGGCACCAGGATTGGGGTTCGGATTCCGGCATCGTACCAGGCGTCGAGCCCGTTGCGGATCTGCGCCACTGGCCCGAAAAGGGTCGTATCGGCAAGCCAGCGGTCACTGAGCAAGGCCGGTATGCGGGCATTGTCGCCGGTGTCGATGGCGGCTTCGATTGCCGTCATTTCCGCCTCGTAACCCGCTTCTTTCCAGTAATTGCGGTAATTTGGCAGCATCGCATAGGACGTCAGGGTGCGCCGGTTGACCGCCTTGGCGGCTTCGATATCGTCGCTGATACAGGTCGGGATCATGTTGGCGATGGTGAAAATTTCATCCTTGCGCACACCTTCCGGAAGCACGTTCAGCGATTGTTTCATGTGCGAGCGCGCTCCATTGGCGAAGACCAGGCCATTGCCGATTTCACCGGCCAAAGCGATCATCTTCTGGCGCAGCGCGGCCAGGATCAATGGCGGTTTTTCGCCGACGCGCGGCGCATCAAGATAGGCGGCAACGAAATCGCGCGTATCCGATAAGGGTTTGCCGCCGGTCTTCCCCATGCGCCTCATCGACGGCGCGTGGCTGACGCCGATGCCGAAACTGAAACGGCCGCCCGATACTTCGTGAATGAAACTGGCGTTTTGCGCGTAATCCAGCGGCGGCCGCGTATAGATCGGCGCGATCGAGGTTCCGAACGGGATCGTTTCGGTAACGAAGGCCAGCGCTTCGCAAAGCGCCATGCCGTCGGCCATGCTGGGACAATAGATACCGGTAAAGCCCCGCCGTTCGATCTCGGTCGCCAGTTCCAGCGTCGCCTTGCGGCGTCCGGGTACGGCGACGAGGCTCAATGCGGGTTTGCGCTGCGTCACGATGGGCTCCTTAAACAACCATGATGTCTTCATTGTCGAAATAGTCCGAGCGCAGAATCGGCGCCGATTCGGTCACTTCGATCAAGTCTTCCATGTGATATCCAACCTTGCCGGGCCAGCGCACCCTGGTTTCCACCGTCGTCATCATGCCCGCTTCATAGGGAATAGATTCATGCGGGCTTATCAGCGGGTGTTCGTGAATTTGCAGCCCGATGCCATGCCCGTTATGCGCATAGGGAAAGGGGATTGCGTGCTTTTCATGCAGCCTAGTCGCCCGCTCGAAGAGCTGCGCCCCGGTATTGCCGGGCCGCACCATGTCGATGATCTCGTGATGGATATCGCGCAACCGCCGCCACCAGGAATTATCCTCGCCGGTCGGTTTGCCCATCTTGGCGGTGCGGCCGACATTGGAGTAATAGCGGCGGTAAAATCCACCGGTATCGGCCTTCAGGATATCGCCCTTGGCGACCCGGTTGGCCGAGGGATCCATATGCGGAAAGCCGGTATTGGCGCCGGCGTTGATATGGCAAAAGGCGACCGATTGCGCGCCCGACCGCAAGATGCCGTCGCACAGCCGGAAGGCCATGTCGCGTTCGGTGTCGCCGATCTTCACCGCGGCATAGGTTTCCATCAGCGCCTTTTCGGTGCCCCGGAACGCCGCCGTCATGATTTCGCGTTCGCGCGGCGATTTTATCATCCGCACCCGCGAGAATAGATCCTCGCAGGATTCCAGCCGCAAGCCGGGCAAGCGCGCCAGCAAGGCTTGATTATACTGTGTCGCCAGATATTCGGTTTCGATCCCGACCCGGCCGCGCGCCAGCCCGAATTCATCCAGGACATCGGCCAGCACGTCGATCGGCGCGGTCACGAACTCCTTATAGGTACGGATATCGCCGATCCAGGATTCCTGGCGGATATAGCCTTCTTCGACCGCGCACAGGACATAGACCGGGTCGCGCCCCTTGGCCCACACGATCAAGGCGAGGCGGTCGCGGATATCGATCTGGGTCGAGATGAATACATCGCCGATATACTGGACATTTTCCGGCGACACCGCGATCACGGCATCGAACGCGCTGGCTTCGATGGCGTTTTTCATGCCCGCCAGATCGCCGAGCGCATCGCGCATGGTTTTCATGACGCTTCTTCCCCTACAATGGATTGTGCGCGCAAATCCGCAATCAACGCATCCGATAGCCCGGCTTCGCGCAGAATTTCGTCGGTGTGTTCGCCAAGCTGCGGCGCACCGCGCCGGATCGACGACGGCGTTCCCTCGAAACGGATGGCGGGACGGGCCTGGCGCAGCCGGCCGGCGTCGCGGTGATCGGTCTCGATCAGGATACCGCTTGCCTGGATCTGCGGGTGGCCGGTCAGATCGCGGCGATGCAGGACCGGCGCACACGGCACGCCGGCTTTTTCCAGCCGCGCCAGCCAATCATCGGTGGTGCGGGTGCGTAACACCTCCTGGGTCATGCTCAGCCGCTCGTCGATATTCGCATCGCGCAGTCTTGGCGAGGCAAAGCGTTTATCGTCGAGCCATTCCGGGCGTTCCAGTGCGCGCGTCAACCCGGCCCATTCGCGGTCGTTCATCACCGCAACGCTCATATGGCCGTCCCTGGTCTCATAGATCAGATCGATGAAACTGGCCGCGCGCTGCACGCTGATTTCCGCGTCGGGAAAGGTCTGGCTACCCATGTCCGAGGACCACAAGAAGGCGATCACCGCATCCAGCATCGACAGCCTGACATGCTGCCCCTTTCCGGTTCGCTCGCGCGCCAGCAACGCCGCCGTGATCGCCTGCGAGGCGGTCACCGCCGTCAGCTTATCGGGGACGATGGTGCGGATCAGGCGGGGCCGCCGGTCGTCCGAGCCGCCCTGCACCGACGCCAGCCCGGAGATCGCCTGGATCAGCGGATCATAGGTCGGCTTGCCCGCATAGGGGCCATTTTCCCCGAAGCCGCTGATCGAGACATAGACGATCTTGGGCGCAACATTGCGAACCGCCGCCTCGTCGACGCCGAGCCGTTCCACCACGCCGGGACGAAAATTCTGCACCACCACGTCGGCGCTAGCAGCGAGACGCAGGAACGCGTCGCGGCCGCGCGGGTCCTTCAGATCGATGGTAATCGAGCGTTTGTTGCGGTTGTTGTTAAGGAAATTCGCCGGCAACCCGCCTTGCCGGTTGCCGCCAGCACGGACATGATCGCCGCACCCACGGGTTTCCACCTTGATCACATCGGCGCCCTGATCGCCCAGGATCATGGTCGCCCATGGCCCGGCGATCATGCTTGTGAGGTCGATAATCCTGTATCCATCCAGCGCTCCGGCCATTGCGGCGTCTCCTTGAAATAACTATTGCCCGATGCGGTCCATCATCGAGTACCAGGCAACGACCGCCGGCAAAAACCACGGCCGGCCATAATACAGCGGCCGGGTCTGGAAGGCGCGTTGCGCAAACACGCTGTGCGCTTCGGGAAGCCCCAGAATATGTTGCGCCGTCTTGGTGCCGATCCAGCGCGCCCAGACCACGCCCGACCCGCAATAACCAGCCGCATAGTGAACCCCGTCCTGAACCGCGATCTTGGGCAGAAAATCGAAGGTAAATCCGGTATAGCCCCACCAGGAATGGCTGATTTCGACATCGTGCAGGTCGGGGAACAGTTCCAGCAGATTGCGGTGCAGATGCCGGTATTTCACCTTCGGGTCGTCGCTATGCGCGCCGGCCCGGCCACCAAACACGATCCGCGCACCATCCGGCGAGGGCCGGTAATAATGGTACATATTGCGTGTCTCGCCGACCATGCGGCGTTTGGGCATCAGGCGGTCCATCAGGCCGCGCGCGATCGGTTCGGTGACGATAATCTGGCTCGGCACGGCAATGATCCGCCGGTGCAGCCAGGACAGCGCGCCGCCGGTATAGCCGTTGGTGGCGACGATCACGTCGCGGGCCGACACGGTGCCGCGCGCGGTGCGGACCTGAAATTGTTCACCGTCGCGCGCGATGCCGGTCACTTCGCTCTGGCCGTGAATTTGCACATCGGCGGCGCGCACACGGGCCAGCAGACCGTCGTGAAATTTGCCTGGATGCAGCCCGCCGATATCGGGCCTGGTCATACCGCCATGGTAGAAATCCGTGCCGATCTCGGCCTGTTGCTCGGCTTTTGCCACCATCGCCGCGCCGATATCGAAATGCTTGTTCAGCAGATCGGCTTCGCGCGCCAGCCCATCGTAATGGGCGGGCCGGCAAAGGCCATAGAACTGACCGGTTTTGGCGAAATCGCAGTCGATTTTTTCGGTTTCCAGGAAACCGGCCAAATCGTCACGCGCCGCAACACCTTCGCGGTATATCGCAACCGCCCCGGCTTCGCCGAAAATCTCGATCATGC
>PTKA01000459.1 GCA_002937525.1 Alphaproteobacteria bacterium MarineAlpha10_Bin3 | reverse complement strand
GGCCAGTTTCGCGCCAACGCCGTTCGCCCGGGTAACCGCCGCCTTATCTTGCGCCGCTATCGCCTGGACCAGTTCATCGGCCGTCATCACCGACAGGATCGCCAGGGCGACACGGACGCCGACACCCTGCACCGTGACCAGCAGCCGGAACCAGGCGCGTTCGGTGGTATCGAAGAAGCCGTACAGGTGGATGTGGTCTTCGCGCACATGGGTTTCGATCTCCAGTCGAACCGATTTGCCCGTCTCCGGCAGGCGCGACAGGGTCCGCGCCGAACAAAAGACCAGATAACCGACACCGCCGACATCGACAATGGCCAATCCCTCGCCCGTCTCGGCCAGGATGCCGGACAATCGGGCGATCATCGCACCGACGCCTTCAGCCGGCGCGCGGTCTGCGCGAAATGCGCGTGGCAAATTGCCACCGCCAGCGCATCCGCCGCGTCGGGGCTGGAAAATTGCCAGCCGGGCAGCAAACGGCCGACCATCATCTGCACCTGTTCCTTGGTTGCGTGCCCCGCGCCGACGACAGATTTTTTGATCCGGTTGGCGGAATATTCAGCCACGCGAAGGCCGGCCAGCGCCGGGGCCAGAACCACCACGCCGCGCGCCTCACCCAGTTTCAGCGTCGATTTCGGGTTCTTGTTGAAGAAGGTTTCCTCGACTGCGGCCTCATCCGGCTTGTAATCGGCCAGAACCTGCGCCAGACCTTCATGCAGGTCGCGCAGCCGGTTGGCTAAATCCTGCTTCACCGGCGGCGAAACCGTGCCGTCGGCAACATGGGAAAGATGGTTGTCATGGACATCGACGATCCCCCATCCGGTATGACGCAGCCCAGGGTCCAGACCGATCAGTCGCATGCGATTATCAGCCCGCTCATAATATCAAGCGTTCAAGAACATCGTCGGCGATTTCGAAATTCGTCGATATGGTCTGGACATCCTCGCTGTCATCGAGCGCATCGAGCAATTTGAGCAACGTCGCGGCGGCCGCCTCGTCGACCGGTACGTTGTTCTGCGGCTTCCAGATCAACTTGACCGATTGCGACGGCCCGAGCGCCGCTTCCAGTTCGGCGCTTACCGCGTGCAAGGATTCAGGGGCGCAAAAGACTTCGTGCCCGTCATCGCCGGAAACGACATCGTCGGCACCGGCTTCCAGCGCGGCTTCGAACACCGTGTCCGGGTCGCGGGCATCCCCTTGATCCCCGATGGCATAGCGAATTTCCCCGACATGGTCGAACATGAAACTCACCGAACCGGTTTCGGCTAGGTTGCCGCCATGTTTGGAGAAGGCGGCGCGAATTTCCGACGCCGTCCGGTTACGGTTGTCGGTCAGGGTTTCGACGATGATCGCGACGCCGCCCGGACCATATCCTTCGTAGCGCATTTCCTCGAACTCATCGCCTTCCCCCTGGCCAGCGCCTTTCTTGATCGCCCGTTCAATATTGTCCTTGGGCATATTACCGGCGCGCGCGGCGGCCACCGCGGTGCGCAGACGCGCATTCATTTCCGCATCGTGCCCGCCAATTTTGGCCGCAACGGTGATCTCACGGCCGAGTTTGGCAAACAAGCTGGCGCGCTTCTTATCCTGCGCCCCCTTGCGAAACATGATGTTCTTGAATTTCGAATGGCCGGCCATGTCACCTCAAGGGACTTTGTGAAGTTTACGCTAGGGAGCGTAGGTTGCAAAATTTACTATACCAGATATTGTGGTTTTGCGCAGCCCCGCTTTTGCGTGAACGTAAAAAGTGTAATCGGCTAATATGGCGATAATACGGCGTTTCAGCCGATACGTAATATTTGCCCGAACGATTCCATGAGTGGGCGGCGTTCGTCTGTTTTCGATTAAACCGATGCAAGGAAATTATTTGGATGCAGGGAATTTATTTGCAAGGGTCGACTGGCCGACTTCCGAATTGCTTGTTAGCATGAGATATTCACGTCGGAAAGCAAGTTAACGGACCCGGTGACAGATTTAACCCCTTTATTCAACGTATTGATTGACAATGCAAACACAGTACATTGGGCATGATGTGCCAACGAAACTGCGATAAGCATGGCTTTTGACTTCAGTAGACTGAATTTACTACTCGTCGAAGACGACGCGGCGATGCGCACGCTTATCCGCGACATTTTGAACGCGCTCGGCGTCAAGAACATTCAGACGGCTCAGGACGGCAGCCAAGCCTAGCAGCCCGTTGAAAAAGTCACCATTGGCCTGGTTTCACTCCACAGCGATCCATATGGCGGCATGCGCCGAACCTGGCTGCGCGGGCGCGAAAACGTACACAAGCGATACTTGCTTCACGTCGCCGGCCATAATCTCTCGTTGCTGATGCGCCA
>PTKA01000458.1 GCA_002937525.1 Alphaproteobacteria bacterium MarineAlpha10_Bin3 | reverse complement strand
TGTTCGACAAGGTGGCCTTGTTTAAACCTGCTTAGACGACTCTTCCGCATGCTTCCCATGATAACGCCTTTTTGGCATTATCTGGGTCAGCCCCTTATTTTTTTGCATAGCCTTAGCGTCGTTACCGAACTTAAAATGTTCAACACGATTAGAAATTTCGCCAAATTATTACACAAAAATACCGATTTAGCACGTTAATATTGAGAGCATTTTTGGAATTAATATTCATAGTGTCATTTTTTTAGAATCCGGGTAACGGCTGTCGCGGCCGCAACTTCTCCATCGCCTGTATAGGCTTCGTGATGGGCTTCGATGCGGTTCAGGTTGTAACGGTAATTGACCATCATGCCGGCCGATTGCGCAAGACCATGCGCGGATGAATCGGCAAGCCAGTGCAGTCTTTCAATCTGTGCACCGTTGGTCAGATGAAAATGCGCCACCGGATCGCGCGCCCGGCCCCGCTTATTCTTCTCCTGCAACAAATAGCGCGCGCACAGCCGGATTAGGACCGGTTCCAAGGCATCGGCGACCGTGGAATCGGTGGCCCAGTCCGGCTCCTCGAAAATTCGCCGCAGTCCATCTTCACCATTTTCCGCCCGCATCGCCGCCGCGACGGCGTCGCCATCGGCATCGCCCAGAATGGCGCATTTTTCATCGAGCGACCGGCGCACCCATTTAGCGAAACCAGGAATAGGCGAAAGCGTGGCGAAAGTCTTCAAGCCCTTGTATTCCGATTGCAGTTCGTCAACCACGCGCTTGATCAGGAATCCGCCGAAGCTGATGCTAACCAGGCCGGTCTGCGCATTGGAAATCGAATAGAAAATTGCCGTGTCGGCTTTTGCCGGGTCGCTTTCCGGTGCCGTCTCATCCAGCAGAGCCATGACATTGCCGGCCAACCCTTTCACCAGCGCGACCTGAACGAATATCAGCGGCTCGTCCGGCATGCGCGGATGAAAGAAGGCAAAGAGCCGCCGGTCGTCGGCCAGCCGGTTCTTCAAGTCGTCCCAACTGCGAATTTCATGCACGGCCTCATAGGCAATGAGCTTTTCAAGCAGTGACGCCGGTGAGTTCCAGGTAATGCGGCGCAATTCCAGAAACCCGACATCGAACCACGACGCCAGCAATTGCCGCAAATCGTCATCCAGCGACTTCAAGCTCGGCGTATCGGCCACGGCGATAAGATCGGAGCGCAAATCGACCAGGAATTTCACCCCTTCGGGCAAGGCATTGAACTGCGTCATCAAGCGCATGCGCGGCGGTTCGAGTACCTGGCGGAGCCTGTCTTGCGCCGCTGGCCGGGTATCGTTATCCGCGCTACCCAGCACCGCCACGGCGGCATCGACCGCCGCTGGATCAGGGCCGAACGCCTCGGCGAGGATTTCAAGAAAACGGCGCCGTCCGACCATATCCAGTTCGAGGTAGGTGCGTCCCAGCGCGGCCGCGCGGCCGCGGGCCGAAACCTCCCCACCACGCGCTTCCAGGCAGGCTGCCATCTGATCGCGCAAACGGCGGATATCGCCGTCGGATGACAGATCCGGCGAAACGCCGCCACTGGCCGAAGAGGATCCGGCGATGTCGTGCCACGCATCGCGAAGCCGTTGAAACAAGGAATCGATTTCACCCATGCCTATTCTTTTTTGTTCTCACGTTTCAACCATCGCAATACGCGCGGCAATTGGTCAATAAGATCGTCGGCGACAAGACCCGGTCCAAACCGCGTCGCCGCATCGCCATGCATCCAAACCGCAGCGCAAGCCGCATCGAAAGCGTCCATCCCTTGCGCCAGCAATCCGACGATGATTCCAGCCAGGACATCGCCCGACCCGCCAGTCGCCAGATCGGGTGGCGCGTTGTCATTGATGACCGCACGTCCGTCCGGCGCCGCAATTACGGTATCGGCGCCCTTCAAGACAATGACCGCGCCGCTGCGCCCGGCCGCGCGGCGCGTCCGCTGGAGCTTATCGCCACCGCTGCCGAAAAGGCGCGCGAATTCGCCGTCATGTGGCGTCATGACGCAGGGTCCCTGGATAGTCTCGAACAGAAGGTCCGGCGACAGCTCGAAAACCGAAATGGCGTCGGCGTCAAGCACCACCGGTTTACCCGTGCGCAGCGCCGCCAATGCGCGTTCGCGGGTGGCGCCAATGACCTCGTTGCCCGGCCCGACAAGGCAGGCGGATACGCGCGGCCCGCCGACGAAATCGCGGTATATGTTGGTATCGAGAAACGGCTGCACCACGACCGTCGTCATGGCGATCTTGTAGACGATCTCGGATTCCGCGGGCACCACGATGGTTACCATTCCAGCCCCGGCGCGCTGGGCCGCCCGCGCCGCCATTCGGGCGGCGCCC
>PTKA01000457.1 GCA_002937525.1 Alphaproteobacteria bacterium MarineAlpha10_Bin3 | reverse complement strand
GTTGGTTGCGCGTGAGCGGATCAGCCCGTCGGCGATCTCCAGGGACGCCGCATTCACATCGAGTGCCGCCGCCGCCAGCCCCAGCAGATGCCGCCGGGCCGTGGCCGTGGCCAGCCGGACCGCGTTGCCGGATTGCTGCATCGAATTGCTGCCCGACGTAATCGCCTCGTCGGGTGCGGCCGATGTGTCCACGCGCATGATTTCGATGCGCTCATAATCCACGTCCAGCTCCTCGGCCGCGATCATCGCCAGGGCGGTGGAAATGCGCTGGCCGATATCGACCTTGCCGGTGCGAACGCGAACCCGGCCCTGGCGGTCTATCGACAGCCAGTCGTCGAGGTTCGGCGAATTGTCGAGGCTGGGATTAGAGGCCATCGGAAACCAGCTGCTCGATCGCTTTCAAGATCCGTGGCTGCGACCCGCAGCGGCACAGATGCCCCTCCAGGGCGGCGCGGATACCGGATTTGTCCGCTTTGGGGTTGCGGTCCAGCAAGGCGGTTGCGGCGATCACGATGCCCGGCGTGCAATAGCCGCATTGGGCGGCGTTGTGGGCGATGAAGGCGCGCTGCACATTGTTATGCGCCAGCCCCTCGACCGTGACGATGTTGCAATCGGTGAATTCGTAGACCGCGCGCACGCAGCTCAACACCGCCGTTCCATCGACCAGTACGGCGCAGGCGCCGCATTGCTCGGCCCCGCAACCGTATTTGGTTCCGGTAAGGCCAAGCTGGTTGCGCAGCACGAAGACCAGCGGCGTGTCCGGGGCGGCGTCTACTTCGTGGCTGGCGCCATTGACGTTGATCTTCATTTCCTGCCCTTGCGTGATAGTCTGGCGTCATCATAAACCGGGATGGCGGGGAAGATAGCGTATGGTTTGGAAGCGCATGGTGCTGGAAATCGGCATGGGAACCGATATTCGCGGCGCCGACCCGACCAAGGCGGCGGTCCGGGCGCTGCGCGACGCGCTGTGGCACAACTCATTGAGCATCGCCAATGCGCTCGGACTAGACACCGATTCGATGCAGGTCGAGGTGACCATCGGCGTGCCCTATCCGGACCGGGTGGACAAGGCGGCGGTGCTGGCGGTCTTGCCGCATGGTACGGGCACGGTGAATGTCATCGAAGGCGGGCTTGAAATCGCCAATGACGCCGGCGACGATTCCACTTTGATCGCCCATGCGGCCGCAATCGTGCGGCTCGACCTGCCGGCGGAAGGGTAAGCCGATGGCAGCCAGACGAGTCATTCTGGAAATGGGTGCGGGCAACGATCTGCACGGCGGCGATTACACCAAGGCGGCCATGCGGGCGGTGCAGGACGCGCTGCACCACAGCTCGCTGACCATGATCCGGACCCTGAAGATCGACCCCAAATCCGTGCAAGTCGATGTCACGATTGGCGTGCAACGGCCGGACCAGGTCGATGTTGATGCGCTCAAGGCGACCTTGCCGGTCGGCACGGTCACGGTGACGGCGCGCAAGGGCGGGTTGGACGTGGCCGATGGCGACGACGTTACCGTCATCGCCAGCGCCGCCATCCAAGTCCGGTTCGATTTGCCGTAGCCAGGGGAAATTCGACCCGAAACAGGCCCGCCTGGTTCGCGCTAACGGAATTTTAACTACGATTGAAGTTCAAATCGAACGAGTCACCCGATTTGATTCGATACGGCAATATATCTTGAATCGCTCTCGTAACATCGCGCCCGGATTCGGTCGAGTCTGCGGCTGCCTGGATGCCGCCAACGACGATAAATTCACCCGCGCAGAATTTGTCCGGGCGGTTCCCGCTGTCGTTTTTGCCGGCTGTTTGCCGCCCTGAAAAACCCGGCGGCATCGCCCGGTGCGGAATCGAAAGAATCGGTTGCTTCCATGGCGCCGCATTGGCGGCACTCAGGCCGGCTGATGGAGTTTGGCGTCCATTTACCGGCGTTAATTTTCCTTACGCAAGCGAATCGAATGGAATCTAATATATAACATATTGAAATTATTCGATTATTATCCTGTCACGCCACGCGGTTAGTAGGGGCCGGTGAAGTCCGGGTCGGGCGTGTCGCGCCATGGGCGGTCGGTTGGCGGCTCCGGCGGCAACGCCCGTTCGATGCCGAGCCGGTCCAGCGCCAGCCGGGCAATGTCCATCGCGCGCGGATAATACAGATCGGCCAGCGCCGGCGATGTGGGGGTGGGAATGTGCGGCAACCCAAGCCGCGCCGGCGGTGATTTGAGGGGGGAAAAGGCGCGCCCGCTGGCGATGGCGACCACTTCAGCACCGGCGCCGAACGCGGTTTGCGCGGTGTCGGCGACGATAAGATGGCCGGTTTTGGCGACCGACCGGACCAGCGTGTCGCCGTCAATCGGGG
>PTKA01000456.1 GCA_002937525.1 Alphaproteobacteria bacterium MarineAlpha10_Bin3 | reverse complement strand
GAATCCGGCCCCCTCGGTGAGTTCCGATTCGGCTCCGCACACCATGGGGACGCCGAGCTCGACAGCGATGCGGAAGTCCTCGATACGTCCGCTGGTCATGCCGCCGAGGATGATTCCGGCCACCCGGCGCCGCGACAGGCAAACCGCGCTATACTGACCGGCGTACCGGCATGCGAGGATGGCCATGGAACAGAACAACGAAATCGTCCAGCGGCGATCCGCGGCCTTCAAGCGCGCCAGCGCGATGCCGGCGTTCCCGGACCCGGTTGGTGAACTTGCCTGACCTTCCACCGCAACGGCCGGGCGACGCGATCGCCGCCGCCATCGCCGCGATCGAAGGTCACATCGCGGATAGCGACTGGAAGGCGGCGGCGGCGGCCCTGGCGGCGATCAAGCCGGTGATCGAGAGCGGCATCGCCTTCGTGCGGGACCTGCCGCACCTCAATCTGTATTCCGGGCTGGCGCTCGCCTGCAAAATGATCGGCCGGCAAGGCGACTCCAGGAATCACGCTGCGCGGGCGCTGATCACCGATCCGGCCGACCTGCTGGGCCATGCGCTTCTGCCGCGCCCGGAACTGACCCATGTCGGCCGGCAACTGGTCCACCACCAGCAATTCGACGTTGCCAAGCGGATCTTCGACGCCGCCTTGTCGATCTCGGCGAATGAAGAATACGCGTTTTACGCCGATATTTTCGACTATCAGAAATCGTTGAAAGCGGAAGCAAAACAGGTAAAGGTCAGTGCCAATAGCGGCCGGCCGACCATCTTGAACATCGTGATATGGGGTGACGCGTTCGTGGCTAAATTCCTGCGCTACACCCTGCCCAGTCTGCTTGCCGCACAAAACCTGCCCGCGCTGGCGGCAAGTGGCGATGTCACCTTCGATATCCATTCCACGCAAGCCGATATCGCCGTGCTGCGCCAATCTTGCGTCGTACAGGCGGCGGAACGGTTCGCGACATTCACCTATACGGAGATTCCGGAACGGTCTTTGCGTTTCAAGCGCAGCGAGTCGACCCCGGACCCCGACCGCTTATGTGTTTCCGGCGCCCAATACGCCACCGCCATCAAGGCGCGGCATTCGGGCGCCGATCTGTCCTTTATCGATTGCGGGGGCCTCTACGCCAATGGCTTCCTGCGCGGCGCGAAACACCATCTGGAAGACGGCTACAAGGCGGTCGCGGTCATGAGCCCGCGCGCAAGCGGGCGCAACGTGGACGCGTTCGTGCAAGACAAGAAGGACCGGTTCGCAATCGAAGTCGATACCGCCGCCCTGGTCGCCTATGCCACCGGCAACCTCAACAAGCAGTTGCTCAACTCCTTCATGCGGCCGAACGGGCCGCCGGTCTATCAGGACCCGCTTGCAGCCTTGTTCAAAATTCCGGCCGGATTTATCGTACACAGCTTTCAATTCGACATGGCGATGATCGCGAACGACTTTCTGCCCGATGACCTCGCCTTCGATTTTCATACCGCCGACGGCCGGTTTCTGGCCGAACTGTGCGATGGGCGCGACCCCGGCCCCCTGATAAAGGTAATCGCGAATCCGGACCGGGAATTTGCCGTGATAAATCTGGATAGCGGCGAAGACGGCACCGAGCGTGCGTTCGCGGAAATTCCGGTAACGCCTGAATCCTGTGCCGAATCAGCGCTGAAATGGTGCGCCAAAAAAACCGACCTTAGCTATTTCGACTGGGCCTTTCGCCAGCGCTTCGAATTTCCCATGGACGATGCCATGGCCGTGCTTCCCGGTGGCGGCATGGCGGGAGACGAGACGGTTGAGCGGATCCTCGGGGAATTCGCCGCCGGGCGGGATCGCGTCGATAGACGCATCGACTTTCTCAATGGCGATTTCGTCACAACGACCGTGGATCTGGTGTAACGATCATATTGGCGCGGAATTCGTTGCGGTCCATGAGCGGCTGCGGGTCCTCGATCGGCCGGCCGGCCTTGACCATCGGGACGATGCGCTGGCCCGGATCGAATTCAAGATTGCACAGGATTGGTCCGGCATGGTCAAGGACGGCGCGGATTTTTCGCGCCATCGCCCGGTGGGTCTTAATCGTGGCCACGGCCAGCCCATAGGCCCGCGCGATCTTCACATAATCGGGGTCGGCGACGCCGGTGGCCGCATTGGTTGCGTGATAGCGCGATCCCAGCCAATCGTCCTAGGTCTGGTTGATGATGCCATAGCCGTGATTGTTGAACAGGAATATTTTGATTGGCAGGCCATGATGCGCCACCGTCGCCAGTTCCTGAGCTATGGCCGAAAGTTGGTGACGGCGCTATCAGGCGGCGTGTTTGATTTGCTTGATCCCGTCCTTGAACGGTACTCCTTCGATGAGTTCGGCGAGT
>PTKA01000455.1 GCA_002937525.1 Alphaproteobacteria bacterium MarineAlpha10_Bin3 | reverse complement strand
CCGTGACGAGCGACATCTTTCATATCGGCAATGCCGCCGGCTTCGCCAATGACCGGCTCGACGCCGGCGCGCCGGTTGTCGCGGCGTTGATCGCATCCGGCGCGCCGGCGGCGCTGTTCTATGAAACCCTGGCCGAACGCACCCTCGCCTTTGCCCAGCGCGCCCGGCTGGCCGATCCCGATGCCGGTTTTACGCCGGACCTGGAAAGCTTCCTCGCGCCCGTTCTGGCCGATTGCGTGGCCCATAACATTCCGGTCCTCGGCAATTTTGGCGCCGCCAATCCGTTGGGTGCGGCGCGGGCGGTTCATGCGCTGGCGCAGCGGCTTGGCATCGGCACCATCAAGGTCGCCGTGGTGGAAGGCGACGATGTGCGCGCGGCTTTGCCCGGCCTTCAGGTCCAGGCCTGGGAAGCGGAACCGCTGTTCGATGTCCACCGGCGCGATATTCTCGCCGCCAATGTCTATCTTGGCGCCCAGCCGATTGCGGCCGCACTGGCGCTTGGCGCCGATGTCGTGGTGACCGGGCGGGTAACCGATTCCGCCCTTGCTCTGGCCCCGTTGCTGCATCATTTTGGCTGGAACGAAGCGGACTGGGACCTTATGGCGGCGGGCGTGCTGACCGGCCATCTGCTGGAATGCGGCGCGCAGATCACCGGCGGCTATTTCGCCGATCCGGGCTACAAGGACGTCGCCGGCATGGCCTCGATCGGATACCCGATCGCCGAAGTCTCGGCCGATGGCGGGATCGTCGTGACCAAGCCGCCGGGCACCGGCGGGCGGGTCGACAGCCAAACCGTGAAGGAACAGATCCTCTATGAAATTCACGACCCCGCAGCCTATCTCACGCCGGACGTGACCCTCGATTTGAGCAACGTCTTCGTGCGCGACGATGGTTTGGACCGGGTGCGGGTGGCTGGCGCGCGCGGCTGGCCGGCTCCCGAAACCCTGAAAGTCACGATCAGCTTCGAGGGCGGCTGGCTCGGCGAGGGCGAGATATCCTACGCCGGGCCGGGGGCCGCCGCCCGCGCCCGGCTTGCCGCCGATACCGCGCGGGCGCGTATCGAACGGCAATTCCCCGGCATCGCGGTGCGGGCCGAAGTGCTGGGGCTGGTCAGTCTTTTCGACGGCGATAGCGGCGCCCTTGCGCACGCGATGGGCGATTGCGAATGGCCGGATGTTCGGGTGCGCATTGCCGTCAATTGCGACGATGAAGCCACCGCCGCGCGGGCGGCGCGCGAGGTGGAAACGCTGTATTGCGCCGGCCCGGCGGGCGGCGGCGGGGTGCGCCGGCATGTGACGCGCCGGGTGAAAACCGCATCCTGCCTGATCCCCCGCGAATCGGTGCAACCGCGCATCCGGCTGGTGGCGGCCGATGAATGACGCCCTGGTAAGCGTGGCGCTGCGCGAGATTGCGCATGGCCGCACCGGCGACAAGGGGGACCGCGCCAATATCAGCATCATCCCCTATGCGCCCAGTGGCTATGCGCCCATCGCGGCGCAGATTACCCCGGCGAGGATGCGCGACGTCTTCGCCCATCGCAATGTCGGGCGGGTCGCACGGTTCGATCTGCCGGTGCTGGCCGCCTTCAACTTCGTGCTCGACGATGTGCTGCAAGGCGGCGTCAATGGCAGCCTGAACCTGGACGGGCACGGCAAGAGCCTGTCGTTTCTGGCGCTGGCGATGCCGGTCGAGGTGTCACAGGCGGTCCTGACGGACGCCCGCAAGGCGCGCCGGGCGGTGGAAGGCGGGATTTGAGCCCAGGCGATATACTGCTCGTCAATGCCCGCTCGATTGCCGGCGCCAGGGTCGAGGTGCGGGTGCGGGACGGCGTCATCGCGGCACTTGGCCCGGCGCTGGAACCGCATGGCGAAACCATCGTCGATGCCGCTGGCGATCTGCTTCTGCCGGCGCTCGTCGACAGTCATATGCATCTCGACAAGACCTTGTATGGGTTGCCTTGGCAGCCCCATGCCGCCGCCGCCAACCGGCGCAGCCGGATCGAAACCGAGAAGACCCAGCGCGCCAGCCTGGCGCAGCCGGTAGCGGTGCGCGCGGGAAACCTCATCGAACGGATCGTCGCCCAGGGCACGCTGCATTGCCGCACCCATGTCGATGTCGATCCGGGCTGGGGCTTGAAAACCTGGACGGCGTGCTGGCGGCGCAAGAACGCTATCGCGACGCAATATCGATCCAGATCGTGGCGTTCCCGCAAAGCGGCGTCATCGCTTGCCCCGGAACCCTGGCGGTGATGAAGGCGGCGATCGACGCCGGCGCCGATTTGCTCGGCGGCATCGACCCGGTCGGGATCGACGGCGATATGGCGGGGCAACTGGATGCGGTCTTCGGCCTGGCTGAG
>PTKA01000454.1 GCA_002937525.1 Alphaproteobacteria bacterium MarineAlpha10_Bin3 | reverse complement strand
AGATAGTCCAGGGCGGTCCGATCGTTGATTCGCGTTTCGACACCGACGGCGCCCTGCGCCACGGCTGGCAGCATTTCGTCAATATCCATGATCTGGGTCGCGACATCGGCCATGCCAAGACGCCGCAATCCGGCGATCGCCAGCAAGGTTGCGTCCGCTTCGCCTTCGTCCAGTTTACGCAACCGGGTTTCGACGTTCCCCCGGAAGGAGACGACGCGCAGATCGGGCCGGGCATGGCGGATTTGCGCCTGGCGCCGCAGCGACGACGTGCCGACAGTCGCGCCCGCCGGCAATTCGGACAGCGATGCGGCCCGGTTCGAGATAAAGGCGTCGCGCGGGTCTTCGCGCGGCAGGATGACCGCAATGCCGAGCCCTTCGGGGAGCTGGGTTTCGACATCTTTCATCGAATGAACCGCAAGATCGATGCCGCCATCGAACAGCGCTTCCTCGATTTCCTTTATAAACAGACCCTTGCCGCCAATGTCAGCCAAGGGGCGGTCTTGTATCCGGTCGCCCGTGGTCCGGATGACGATGATTTCGACCTCAAGACCGTCATGCGCCGCCAGCAGCCGGTCCCGAACGTCGTTTGCCTGGATGAGCGCCAAAGGCGATCCGCGCGTGCCGATTTTCAGTATATTCGCCATGCCTTTCTCTACCCGCTTCAAGACCGATGGAAAAGCATTTTCCGTGCGTGCAACGGCTGCGTTACAATGCCATAAGCAACATTTAACGGGGCTTGGTATTTAATTATGGTGCTGACAATTGTCGCCATTGTCATCGTGTTCGTCGTTTGCTCGATCATCGCCTACAAGGCGAAGGCGACCTATCCGACATTCACGGACGGACAGTTGCTGAACCAGCATCTCCGGTTTCTCGAGGAGTTGGATTCGGCGCGAAAATATATCGGCGCGACCTATTTTTATGAAGTCGAAAAAGGATCGCCAGCCGAGCGCGAACTCACCTTGCGCGGCTACGACGTCCAGGCGCTTTTAGCCGAACGCGCCATCGCCAGCCGCCAAACCCGCGCCATCAACTGGAACGCATGCAAACTTGGCGCGCGGCCGGTAAAATCGAGCGCCGGGTAGAACCGGGCAATCATGATTGTACTCGGAATCGAATCGTCCTGCGATGAAACCGCCGCCGCGGTGGTCCGCGACGACCGCAAAATTTTGTCCAATATCGTGTTCTCGCAGCTAGACGAACACCGCCCTTATGGCGGTGTCGTCCCGGAAATCGCCGCGCGCAGCCATCTTGTCCATATCGACGATATCGTCGGGCGGGCGATGGCCGAATCGGGGGTAAATTTCGCCGATCTCGACGGGGTCGCCGCCACTGGCGGGCCGGGGTTGATCGGCGGCGTTCTGGTCGGCGTGATGACCGCCAAGGCGATCGCCCTGGTGCATGATCTGCCGTTGCTGGCGGTCAATCATCTCGAAGCCCATGCCTTGACCGCCCGGCTGAGCGACGATCCGGCGTTCCCCTATCTGTTGCTGCTGGTATCGGGCGGGCATTGCCAGCTTCTCGATGTCGAGGGGCCGGGTGCCTATCGCCTTTATGGGGCCACGCTCGATGACGCGGTGGGCGAAGCCTTCGACAAGACGGCAAAATTGCTCGGCTTGCCCTATCCCGGCGGACCAGCGATCGAGGATGCGGCGCGCCGGGGCCGGGCCGACCGGTTTGCCTTTCCGCGCCCGATGCGCGGCCGCAAGGGATGCGATTTTTCGTTCTCCGGCCTGAAAACGGCGGTCGCGCGGACGATCCATGGCCTGGCCGACCCCGCCGCCGACACCGCCGATGCGGCCGCGTCGTTTCAGGCGGCGGTCGCCGATATCCTGGCCGACCGGACCGCCAACGCCATCGACCGGTTTCGCTGCGATCATGGCGACGGCACTTTGGTCGTTGCGGGTGGGGTGGCCGCCAACGCCACCTTGCGGGCGCGGCTGGCGGCCTTGGCCAAATCGAAGGATTTCGCCTTCGTGGCGCCGCCGCCGGCGCTGTGTACCGACAATGCCGCGATGGTCGCCTGGGCCGGGATCGAACGCTTGCGGCTCGGTCTGATCGACGGTCTCGACTTCGCGCCCCGGCCGCGCTGGCCGCTGGACGCCGCATAGTGGCCCGCGTTGCCGTCATCGGCGCCGGGGCCTGGGGCAGTGCGCTCGCCTGTGTTGCGCGGCGGGCCGGGAACCAGACGATCCTGTGGGCGCGGGATCCGGCATTGGCCGAAGCGATCAACGAAAGCGGCGAAAATGCCCGCTATCTTGGCGGCATCCCGCTCGCCGAAGGCATCGCGGCGACCGCCGATCTCGCCATGGCGGTGTGGAAGGTGGATTTGCTGCTCCTGGCGATCCCGGCGCAACATATGC
>PTKA01000453.1 GCA_002937525.1 Alphaproteobacteria bacterium MarineAlpha10_Bin3 | reverse complement strand
GGACTTCGAACCGTTCGGGCCGATCATGCAGATCGGCGAGTACCGGCGGCAAGGCCGGAAAGACGCCGGACGCCGCCTGCACGGCATCGGGAAATTTCGCCGGGTGGGCGGTCGCCAGCGCCACGATGGGGGTGGCCGGATCGCGCCGTCTGGCGCGGGCCGCGGCGACGCCGATGGCGCTGTGCGGATCGAGCAGATAGCCATCGGCGGCATGGATGTCGCCGATTACGGATCGGGTTTCGTCATCGTCGAGGCGGTATCCATCGAATGTTTCGCGGGCTTTTTGCCAGAGATTGTCGCCGACTTTGAGCGTTCCCGACGCCCTGAATTCGGTGAGCGCGGACTGGGTGGCGGCCCCGTCGCGACCGTACAATTCGAACAGAAACCGCTCGAAGTTGCTCGATATCTGGATATCCATGCTCGGCGAGATCGTCGGCGTCACGGTCGTGGCGCGCAATTCTCCAGACGCGAAGAAACGCGGCAGGATATCGTTGACGTTGGCGCCGGCAATGAGTTGGTCAATCGGCAGTCCCATCGCGCGGGCGGCGTAACCAGCGTAAATATTGCCGAAATTTCCGGTCGGCACGGCGAAGGATACGGCGCGGTCCGGGGCGCCAAGCGCCACGGCGGCGTGAAAATAATAGACGATCTGCGCCATGATCCGGGCCCAGTTGATGGAATTGGCGGCGGAAAGGCGCAACTCATCGCGAAAGACGGTGTCGTTGAACATCGCCTTCACCAGATCCTGACAATCGTCGAAATTGCCTTCGATGGCGATCGCATGGACGTTGGCGGCGTCAACCGTCGTCATCTGCCGCCGCTGCACGGGGGAGACGCGGCCTTGCGGATAAAGAAAGAAAATGTCGATCGCATCGCGGTCCCGGCACGCCTCTATCGCCGCCGGCCCGGTATCGCCCGAGGTCGCGCCGACAATGGTAATTCGTTCGCCACGGCGGCGCAAAACATGATCGAAGGCGCGGCCCAGGAACTGTAAGGCAAAGTCCTTGAACGCCAAAGTCGGGCCATGGAACAACTCCATCACCCATAGATTCACTTCAAGCTGCCGCAACGGTGCCACCGCTTCATGGCCAAAATTCCGGTAGCTTTCATGCAGGATCGCGGTCAGATCCGATGGCGCGATTTGCCCGCCGGTAAAGGGAGCGATAACGCGCGCCGCCAGTACCGCATATGGCAACCCGCGCATCGCTCTGATTTCAGCCGCATCGAATTGCGGCCAGGATTCCGGCAGGTACAGCCCGCCATCGCGCGCCAGCCCGGTCAACAGGACGTCATTGAATTCCAATACGGGCGCGCGCCCGCGCGTGCTGATATAGCGCAACGGTATTTCCTTGGCTTGTCACGGCGCCGGTACCCTATCCACCGGATGGGGGACAGGCAAGGATACTTATGGGACGAGGTAGCGTGCGCGCAGATGTGCCTTGAACGCCGCATCGTCGAAGCGGCGGCCGGTCGCTTTTTCGATCAACGCGCCGGTCGGCAGCAGCGACCCCATGCCATGCACATGTTCGCGTAGCCAGGCCATCAGCGGCTTGAAATTCCCATCACCAAGGGCCGGGCCGATACCGGGCCGGTCTTGCGTCGCGGCGGCGAATAATTGCGCCGCCGCCATCGCCCCCAGCGTATAGGTTGGAAAATAGCCCCATGCGCCGTCATACCAATGAATGTCCTGAAGGCAGCCCAGCGCGTCGTTCGGTGGCGTCACGCCGAGCAGCGACTGCATCGCGTCATTCCACGCCCCCGGCAGATCGGCGAGCGCAAGATCGCCGCTCAGCATGGCGCGCTCCAGCCGGTAGCGCAGTATTACATGGGCCGGATAGGTCACTTCATCGGCATCGACGCGGATCAATCCCCGCTTTACCCGGGTTGCCAGGCGATAAAGATTTTCTGCGTCCCAGGCGGACCCAGCGCCGCCGAATTCCCGGCGAATGATGGGCACCGCCCAGGCCATGAATTCGCGTGAACGGCAAACCTGCATCTCGATCAGCAAGGACTGGCTTTCATGCATGGTCATGCCACGCGCCTCGCCGACCGGTTGCAAGCGCCACGCCGCCGGCAAGCCGCGCTCATACATCGCATGACCGACCTCGTGCAGCACGCCCATCATGGCCTGGCTGTAGTCTTTCACATCGTAACGGGTCGTGATCCGGCTATCCTCGGGCACGCCGCCGGAAAAGGGATGCAGGCTTTCATCGAGGCGCGCCGACTCGAAATCAAGCCCGACCGCCTGCGCCATGCGGCGCACCAGGGCTTTTTGCCGGGCAATGGGAAACGGCCCCGGCGGCAAGACTGGCGCGGCTTCGGTTTCCTGGCGCGCCAATACCGCGTCGCCGCCCGCCGATGACACCG
>PTKA01000452.1 GCA_002937525.1 Alphaproteobacteria bacterium MarineAlpha10_Bin3 | reverse complement strand
GCGTCATGCCATATTGCGATCCGACTTCGCCAGCCGGCGGCAATTCGCGCCACGCTCGGTCATGCCGGATAAGCTGGCGGCGTTCTTCGGCATAGGCCTTGGACAGCAGCGCGTCGAGCGGCACGTCGATAAAGCGCGGGTCGCCGTAATAGCGTTCCCGGTCGGCAAAGGACAGCTTTATCGCTTCGGCGACAAGATGGATGTAAGCCGTGCTGTTATGGCCGAGCGCGGCCAGATCGTAGCCTTTCAGCAACGAAATCATCTGTTGCAAAACCGGGCCCTGGCACCACGGCCCGCAGGTGTAGATATCCATATCGCGGAATGTCGTGCGGACCGGCGCCTCGATTGCCGAAGCGTACCCGGCCAGGTCCTCGGCCCGCAGCCAGCCGCGGTTTTCGCGGTGGAAATCGACCATCGCCGTCGCCAGGTCGCCCCGGTAAAAGGCGTCGTGCGCCGCCATCAGCCCCGCCTTGCGGCCGCGCTTGGCGGCGGCGCCTTCCTCGTCGGCCATGAACTGGATCGAGCGGGCAAGATCGCTTTGCACGAAGTTTTCGCCAACTCCGGGCACCTTTCCACCCGGCAGATAGATCGCCTTGCTAGACGCCCATTGGCTGTAGGTATCGACATGGGCGGCGATGTAGTCGCGCATGACATGGTGCATGGAAAAACCCTCGCGGGCATAGCGGATCGCCGCCGCCGCGACATCGCCGAACGGCATCGTGCCGAACCGGTCCAGCGCCATGATCCAGGCGTCGGGCGCCGCCGGGACCACCGTGCGCAACAGGCCGATCGGCACGCAACCGTCGAATTCATCGATGAAACGGTCGATCGACGCCGCCTTGGGCCACCAGCCAAGCCCGCTGATGGTCAGGACTTCGCCGCGTTCCGCAAGATAGATCATGATCGGCGCGACGCCGGAAAACTGCACCATGTCGCTATGCACGACGCCAAGCGCCAGGCCGGCGGCAACCCCGGCGTCGACGGCGTTGCCGCCGGCTTCCAGGATATCGAACCCGGCCTGGGTGGCCAGGAAATGCCCGGCCGACACCATGTAGCGCGTGCCGTTGATGGTCGGTTGAAGGGGCATCGCATCGCCTTTCTGAAACTGTTGTTGCGTGGGGTTCGGCGCAGCGCCGATGTTAGACCGGCGGGCGGGCGGCGTCACCCCATGGCGGATCGACCCGGCCACAATGGTAGCGGTTTGGTTTCTCGGGGCGGAAAATATTCTAGTAGCCTGCACCGTGACGGTGGGCTTTAATGCTGGACCGGATGTATTCGCCGCTATGGTGAATCGTTGAAATATTTAACCGAACCGGTTTCATCCGGGCTGGTCGGGAAGCCTTTTAACAGGGAGGTCGAAATGCGATTGAAGACCCTTTTAACAAGCGCCGCGCTGACGGCGGTTCTGGCGGTTGGCGCCGCCGGCCCGGCGATGTCGGATGAGGCGAAAGTCGTGCGGTTGGCGCAGCAATTCGGGCTGCTTTATGTGCCCTTGCACGTCGTACTCGAACAGGATCTGATCACCAAGCACACCAAGAAAATGGGCCTCGGCGCACCGAAAGTCGAACTTTACAAGATCAGCGGCGGCGCCAACATCAACAAGGCCTTGCTGGCCAAAACGATCGATTTCGGCTCGCATGGCGTCGGCCCGGCATTGAAGCTGTGGGGCAAGACCAAGGGCCGTTTCAAGATCGCCATAACCATGGCGGATATGCCCTTGAAGCTGCTCACCAACGATCCCAAAATCAAAAAGATCGAGGATTACCTCACCATCGAGGATCACAAAATTTCGACCCCGGCGGCCAAGGTTTCGATTCAGGCGGTGACCTTGCAGATGGCGGCGGCGAAGTTGTGGGGCGAACCCAACAAGCTCGACCATCTGGTTATCTCGATGAAACACCCGACCGCACTGGCGGCGATGCTGTCCGGTGGGCAGACCGTCAAAAGCCATTTCGCGACCCTGCCTTATTCCTACATCGAGCTGAAAAACAAAAACATTCATCAGGTCACGTCGTCCTATGATATCCTGGGCGGCCAGCATTCGGTCCTGGTCATGAGCGCCAGCCGGGCGTTCAAGGAAGATAACCCGAAGACCTACACGGCCGTCATCGCGGCGTTTTCGGAAGCCTTCGCCTGGATCAACGCAAATCCGGTCAAGGCGGCGGAAACTTTCATCCGCTACACCAACTCGAAGATGGACCCGGCCGATGTCAGGGCGCTGTTGACCAACAAGGCGGAGATCGAATTCTCCATGCTGCCCAAACTGACGATGAAATACGCCGACTTCCTGAACAAGATCGGCGATATTCCCAAGGCGAAAAGCTGGAAGGATTATTTCTGGGAAAACAACTATCAGTTCGACGGAAGCT
>PTKA01000451.1 GCA_002937525.1 Alphaproteobacteria bacterium MarineAlpha10_Bin3 | reverse complement strand
CACACAGAAAACAGAGAGCTGAACTACATAAGAATCACCCGGGCCGAGAACCCTTGGGAGAAAGTACTGCTTTGCGAAACGCACTACACCGCGGTCGCCGGTGCCAAGCCGGAATTCGCCAACACCTGGCCGGGTTGCAACTATGAACGGGGGCCGTATCCGATGACCAAGGAACCCCAGATCCAATGGATACCGACGGGGGCCATCAGCTATGCGCGCCACGACAGTCTCGGCTTCAATGTTGCCTTCGCCGATTTGCATTCCGAATTTATCGAAAGCACCACCGCGTCGCACTCGCCCTGGAAAAAACCCGTCTCGGCCGCCGATGTCGCCGCCAGCCTGGCCGAACTGAAGGCTCAGGGCGTCGGCAAGAATCATCCCGGCCGGTTCGTCATCGGCACCGACCAGATGCTGCAATGCGGCGGCGCGTGGTTCGACAAGCCGGCCGATCTGGACCATGCGCGGGGTCATCTGCGCGCCTTGCGCGGCAAGACCCATGAACTTTTCGCCGCGATTTGCGTGTTTCGCGATGAAGTTTGTCTGTGGCGTCATGTGGAATGCGCGCGCATGACCATGCGGCCCTTCAGCGATGACTTCCTCGACGCCTATATCGATGCGGTCGGTGAGGCCGCCTGTCTTTCGGTCGGCGCCTATCAGCTCGAAGGGCTCGGCGCGCGGCTGTTCAGCCGGATCGAAGGCGATTATTTCACCATACTGGGCCTGCCGCTGCTGCCGTTGCTCGCCTTTCTTGCCGGTCACGGCGTGGTGAAATCATGATCCTGACCGGCAAGGCGCGAGTTGCCGGCGTCATTGGCTGGCCGGTCGGGCATTCGCGCTCGCCGCGCCTGCATGGCTACTGGCTGGACTATCACGGCATCGACGGCACCTATATTCCGTTCGCGGTCAAGCCGGGTGAGTTCGCCGCCGCCGTCGCCGGGCTGGCCGCCGCCGGCCTGCGCGGCGTCAACGTCACCTTGCCGCATAAATCAGCGGCCCTGGCGGTGTGCGACGCCGTGGACGAAAACGCGCGGCGTATCGGTGCGGTCAACACGATCATCTTCAAGGACGACGGGACGATGCGCGGCTCCAACACCGACGCATTTGGGTTCCTTGAAAACATCCGCCAGAACGCCGCCTGGCGGGTCGGCGGTAGTGCTGTGGTTCTGGGCGCTGGCGGGGCCGCGCGCGCGGTCTGTGTCGCCCTGGCGGATGCCGGCATGGACGAAATCCACATCGTGAACCGGACCGGTGCGCGGGCTGAGCGCCTGGTCACCGATCTGGGCAGCCCGTTTCAAATGCTGGCCTGGGAAGCGCGCCATGACGCGCTGGCCGGGGCTGCGTTGCTGGTCAATACGACCTTGCTTGGCATGACCGGCCAGCCGCCGCTCGATCTTGATCTTTCGGCTTTGCCCGAAGACGCGGTGGTCAACGATATCGTCTATGCGCCGCTGGAAACCGATCTGCTGGCGCGGGCGCGGGCGCGCGGCAACAAGGTCGTGGACGGGCTCGGCATGTTGCTGCACCAGGCTAGGCCCGGATTCGAGGCGTGGTTCGGCGTCGCCCCGGCGGTTACCGGCGAATTGCGCGAATTTGTATTGTCCGACCCATGATCATCATCGGCCTGACCGGTTCGATTGGCATGGGAAAATCCAAGGCCGCCTCGGTGCTGCGGCGGTTCGGCGTTGCGGTGAGCGACGCCGATGCGGTTGTCCACCGGCTGATGGCGCCGGGCGGTGCGGCGGTCGCGCCGGTGAACGCCGCCTTTCCCGGCGTGGTGCGCAATGGTGCTGTCGACCGCGCCATGCTGGGTCAGCTTGTGTTCGGCGACCCGGCCGCGCTGCGCCGGCTGGAAAAGATCGTGCATCCGCTGGTCGGGCGCGAGCGCGACCGGTTTTTGCGCCGTGCGGCGGTGCGCCGCCTGCGGCTGGTCGCCTTCGACGTGCCGTTGCTGTTCGAGACCGGCGGCGAACGGCGCTGCGATGCGGTTGTGCTGGTTTCCGCCCCGGCCTTTATTCAGGCGGCGCGGGTGCTGCGCCGCCCCGGCATGACGCCAACCAGGCTGGCGAAAATCCGCGCCCAGCAATTACCGAACCAAGCCAAACGGCGGCGGGCCGAATTCGTCGTCGAAACCGGTCTTGGGCTGCGGACAAGCTTGCGTGGCCTGGCGGCAATCGTCAAACTGCTGCGTGGCCGGACGCCGCGCCAATGGCCGCCGGCGCGCCAACCCCGCTGGAAAGCTCAACGCTATTATGCGCGAAATCGTCCTCGATACTGAAACCACCGGGCTCGATCCCGCGTGCGGCGACCGCATCGTCGAAATCGGCTGTGTTGCGCTGGAAAATCATACGCCGACGGGCGAAACCTATCAGCAATAT
>PTKA01000450.1 GCA_002937525.1 Alphaproteobacteria bacterium MarineAlpha10_Bin3 | reverse complement strand
TCCTCGTTCATGCGTGTAGCTACCACTGCCTCGTACTTGGCATCGTACAGCGCCGGCCGGATAAGGTCGTTCATTGCCGCATCGACAATGACGAAGCGGCGCGAGGCGCCGATTTTTTCATAGATCACCCGCGTTACCAGAATGCCCGAATTGCCGGCCAGCGTGCGCCCCGGCTCGAAGATCAGCCGGCAGCCCAGATTGCCCGTCGCCTCCAGAACCATGGTGGCGTAGGCGGTGCGCGACGGCGGGTCTTCGTCGTCATAGCGGATGCCCAGCCCGCCGCCGAGGTCGATACTGTCGATGTCGTGCCCGTCGGCGCGCAAGGCCGCCACCAGTTCGGCAACCGCCGAGAACGCAATACGCATCGGCGCCAGATCGTTCAGTTGCGAGCCGATATGAACCGCGACCGTCTTGGGCGTGACACCGGGCAGCGCGTGCGCCTGGGCGAAGATGCGCAGCGCATGGGCGATATCGACGCCGAACTTGTTTTCCGCCCGGCCGGTGGCGATCTTCGCATGGGTCTTCGCATCGACATCCGGGTTGACGCGGATGCCGATTTCGACCTGGCGGTCCGTGCTGGCGGCGATGGCGCCGAGCGCCTGTAATTCCGGTTCGGATTCGACGTTGATGCGATAGATGCCCTGGGCCAGGGCATAGGCGATTTCATCGCGCGTCTTGCCGACGCCGGAAAAGACGATCCGTTCCGGCGGCACGCCGGCGGCGAGCGCGCGGCGCAATTCGCCCTCCGACACCACATCGGCGCCGGCGCCAAGCCGGGCCAGGGTGCCAATCACGGCCAGGTTCGAATTCGCCTTCACCGAATAGCAGATCAGCGCGTCCTGACCGGCGAAGGCATCGGCGAAGTCGGTGTAGCGCCGCGTCAACCCGGCGCTGGAATAGCAATAGAACGGCGTGCCGACGGCTACCGCCAGCGCCGGGATCGCCACGCTTTCGGCATTCAGGATGCCATCGCGGTATTCGAATTCCGTCATGGCCGTCACTTCGTCGATGGATAGTTCCGGGGATACTGGCTATTTTCGGTGGGCGGCTTGGGGTCGCCTTTCTTGCCGCAGGCGGACAGCGATACGGCCAGGAAACCGGCAAGCAGGATAACGGTGAGCAGGCGGATCATAGAAAACGCTCCCTTGCGGCGGCGGCGGCGGCGCGGACATTATCGGGCGCGGTGCCGCCCTCGCTGGTGCGGCTGGCGAGCGACGCGGCCACCGACAGCACCGAAAAGACATCCTGGGTAATGCGGCCGTCGATCTTCTGCATGGCGGCCAGCGGCAAGTCGGCCAGCGCGCAGCCGGCTTTTTCGGCCAGGCCGACGATGGCGCCGGTGGCGTGATGGGCTTCGCGGAACGGCATGCCGATCACCCGCACCAGCCAGTCGGCAAGGTCGGTCGCGGTCGGATAGCCGTCGTTCAGCGCTGCTTCCATGCGCGCCGGCACGACGGTCATATCGCCGATCATGCCGGCCGTCGCCGCGATCATCAGCGACAGACTGTCGGCGGCGTCGAAGACCGGTTCCTTGTCTTCCTGCATGTCCTTGCCATAGGCGAGCGGCAACCCTTTGATGACGACCAGCAGGGTCTGCAATGCGCCGAAAATACGGCCGGCCTTGCCCCGCGACAACTCGGCCGCGTCCGGGTTGCGCTTTTGCGGCATGATCGACGATCCGGTCGAATAGGCATCCGACAGCGCAATGAAGCCGAATTGCGGCGCGCACCACAGCACCAGTTCTTCGGCCTGGCGCGAGATATGGGCGGCGCAGATTGCCAGCGCGGCCAGGAACTCGATGGCGAAATCCCGCGCCGAGACCGCGTCCAGCGAATTCGCCATTACCCCATCGAAGCCGAGCGCCGCCGCCGTATGCCGGCGGTCGATGGGAAACGAGGTGCCGGCCAGCGCCGCCGCGCCGAGCGGCGATTCGTTCAGCCGCCGCCGGCAATCCGCCAGCCTGCCCCGGTCGCGGCCATACATTTCCACATAGGCCAGCATGTGATGGCCGAAGGTCACCGGCTGGGCCGGCTGCAAATGGGTATAGCCGGGCATCGCCGTGTCGGCATGGGCTTCGGCCTTGGCGATCAGGGCTTCCTGCAATCCGGCCAGCTGCGCATCCAGCCCGTCCACCGCGTCGCGCACCCACAGCCGCAAATCCATCGCCACCTGGTCGTTGCGGCTGCGCCCGGTATGCAGGCGGCCGGCAGCCGCGCCGATCAACTCGCCGAGCCGCGCTTCGACATTCATATGAATGTCTTCCAACGCGGTCTTGAATTCGAATTCGCCGGCTTCGATCTCTTGCGCGATGGTGGCCAGCCCCGCGACGATGGCGTCGCCATCGGCCTGGCTGATGATATTCTGCTGGACCAGCATG
>PTKA01000045.1 GCA_002937525.1 Alphaproteobacteria bacterium MarineAlpha10_Bin3 | reverse complement strand
GGCTGGATTTCCCGCTGCCATTGGGCCCGCAAAGCAGCAGCGCGCCGCCGGCGGCGACGGCGAAACTCAGCCCGGAAAACACGATTCTTTCGCCACGGATGCAGCGAATACCGGCGCCGGAGAATTCAATGGAGGAAGATGAGTTGCTTGGCATCATTTCACAATCGATGGCGCCCACCCTATACCATATCCAGCGATGCCAGGGGCGTCGATAATTGCGCTTTCACCGGGCAAAAAAATGGGAGCGGCCGCCAGGGATGGGGCGGCGACCGCTCCCAAGCGCGGTAGGAGTGCTACCGCGATTCGAGGCCGAACAGTCAACCTCGACTGAGAGGGGAGGTCTCAGAAGTCTGGATATGACCATCATTCCATGGCGCACAAAGGTTCAAATTGCGGCAATTTCGTGATTTCGAAGGCGGGTCCAGGTACGCCGGTTCATTCGCCAAAGAACGACGCAAGCGCCCCAGCGGTCTCGTCTGGCGCTTCTTCGGGCAGGAAATGTCCACAATCGATCGCCGCGCCGCGCACATCGACGGCCCAGTTCCGCCAGACCTCCAGAACGCCATCGGCCTTGTGCGGCCGGCCGCGCGCGCCCCACATAGCCAGCATCGGGCATTCGATGCGCTTGCCCGCCGTTCTGTCCGCCCGGTCGATGTCGCAATCGATGCCGATACCGGCGCGATAATCGTCGCATGTCGCGCGGATAACGTCTGGATTTTCGAAGGCACCGATATAGGCCGCCATCGCCGCATCGGTGATCGCCCCGTCGGTGGCGCACCAGCTTTCAAGCATGTGGCGCAGGAAATACGCCGGGTCGGTGCCGATGAGGGTTTCGGGAAAGGGCGCTGCCTGGGCCAGGAAGTACCAGTGAAAGCTGCCAAAAGAGCCGCCCTTGCCCATGCGTTCGAACTGCTCCAACGTCGGTATGATATCCAGGGTCGCCAGGCGGATCACCCGGTCAAGATGGTCCAACGCCAGCCGGTAGGCGACGCGCCCGCCACGGTCGTGACCGGCAAGATGAAATCGCTCATGCCCCAGCGCCGCCATTGCCGTGACCATATCGGCGGCCATGACACGCTTGGCATACGCGGCACCGCCGGTCCCGCCCGGCGGCTTGTCGCTATCGCCGTAGCCGCGCAAATCCGGCACCACCACGCTGAATTGCCCGGCCAGCATCGGCGCCACCTTGTGCCAAGTGACATGGGTTTGCGGATAGCCATGCAGCAACAGCAAGGGCGGGCCGCTGCCGCCGGTCACCGCATTGATGGCGACGCCATCGGCGTCAAGGCGACGGCGCGTAAATCCCTCGAACATGGCTGCTTTTCCCTAAAGGCGAACCTATTTAATCGTATTTCCGGATATCGTCGATGATCTTGCCGTCATTGGGAAGTTCGCCCGCCTTGACGAATTCGACCGTCGCGCGAACCTTGCATTCGGCAATGAAGGCGCTGGCGATCCGGTCCGCCAGGGCGCTCGCGGTATCCTCCGCTTCGCAGCGTAGCACGGCAGTATCCCGGCCACCGCGATGGTCGATCGTCAGCCGCGCCCGGTTAAGGCCGGCGACCGCCTTGACGACCCGGTCGATCTGTCCCGGATGGACGAACATGCCGCGGATTTTCGCGGTTTGATCGGCCCGGCCCATCCAGCCCTTGATCCGGGGTGCGGTGCGCCCGCACGGGCTGATTCCAGCCATCATCGCGGAAAGGTCGCCGGTGGCGAACCGGATCAAGGGATAATCCGGGTTGATCAGCGTGACCAGGACTTCGCCGACCTCGCCATCCATCACCGGGTCGCCGGTGCCGGGGCGGACGATTTCAAGGATAATATGTTCGTCGAGGATCATGCCTTCCATGGCGTCCGACTCATAGGCGATCAGGCCGCAATCAGCGCTGCCATAGGATTGCCGGACATGGATTCCGCGCGCCGCATAATCGTCGCGCATGGCCGGGAACAGGGCCCCGCCGCCAACGCAAGCCCGCTTGATCGAGGAGACGTCAACGCCGGTGGCGTCGGCCTTGTCGAGGATCAATTTCAGGAAGTCCGGCGTTCCGGCATATCCATCGGGCCGGAAATGGGCGATGGCTTCGACCTGCAAATCGGTCTGGCCGACCCCGGCGGGGAAGACGGTGCAGCCAACCGCATGGGCGCCGTCCTCGAACATCGCGCCGGCCGGCGTGAAATGATACGAAAAGCAGTTGTGGATCAACTCTCCGGCCCGAAAGCCGGCGGCGAAAATCGCGCGGCCCATGCGAAACCAATCCTTGCCCTGGCCTTGCGGGTCGGCGATCGGGCCGGGCGACATGAACACGCGGCGCAAGGCGCTGGTTGGCGTTGCGTTCAAACCGCCAAACGGCGTTTCCGCCCGTTGCAAATTCGACAGATCGGATTTGTGCGTCACCGGCAATTGCGCCAGGGCGGCGCGGCCGGTAATGCCGGCGGCATCGACGCCAGCCAGAATTGTGCTGAAACCCGGCGCCTTGGCCTGCGCCAGCGCAACCTGCCCCGGCAATTTCGCCATCAGCGCGCTTTCGCGTTCTTCGGGATCCCACCTTTCAGCTGCGTCGAAATAGTCGGTCATGTTCAACGCCCCCCTGGAATTACAGCCAGCGTTTGCGGCGGCGGTAATGTTTGACGTCGCGGTAGCTTTTGCGGGTGCCGCTGGAAAGGCCGAGATAGAATTCCTTCACGTCTTCGTTTTCGCGCAGCGACTTGGCGTCGCCGTCCAGCACGACGCGGCCGCTTTCCAGAACATAGCCGTAGCGTGCGTATTGGAGCGCCATGTTGGTGTTCTGCTCGGCGAGCAGGAAGGTGACGCCTTCGTCCTCGTTAAGCCGGGTGACGATGCCGAAGATTTCCTCGACCAGTTGCGGCGCCAGCCCCATCGACGGTTCATCGAGCAATATCAGGCTTGGCCGCGCCATCAGCGCCCGGCCAATCGCCGTCATCTGCTGCTCGCCGCCGGAAATATAGCCGGCCAGTACGCTTCGCCGTTCCTTGAGGCGCGGGAAGTAGCTGTAAACCAGTTCCAGGTCCCGGTTTACGGCGGCGTTTCCATCGCGGCGCGTATAGGCCCCGGTCAAGAGGTTTTCGTCCACCGTCAGATGCTCGAAGCAGTGACGCCCCTCCATCACCTGGATCAATCCGCGGCTGACCAACTCGGTCGCATTGTTTTGGAGTATCGATTTGCCTTCATATTCGATCGAACCCTTGGTGACCTCGCCGCGTTCGGACCGCAGCAGGCCGGAAATCGCCTTCAATGTCGTGGATTTTCCAGCACCGTTGGCGCCCAGCAAGGCCACGATGCCGCCCTTGGGAATGGTGAGCGACACGCCGCGCAACACAAGGATGACACGGTCGTAAATGACCTCGATGTTACTGATCTGCAACAGCGGCTTTTCGTCAGCCACGGCGGGTGGTGTATCGTTTAGCGCTTCGGCTTCACTCACGGCGTTCGATCCCTATTCGTGATACTGCCCTAGCGGATATTGGGTCTGCTAGGGCAATTCGTATCAAATTTTCGTTCGACCCCATGACCCTTTCACCGCGCCGGAAGATCCGACCGGCGATGGGGCCACGGGTTCGCTGCGTTTCGTCGTTGCCAAATTTACGCGGCGCAGTTACGCGGCGTAATGCCCTTATCCTTGGCGTATTTGGCGGCGGATTCCTCGATCATTTTGCGGACCATCTTGGCGTAAGACGGGATCCAGTCGGTGATCATGTTCCATTTCTTGCCATCCCATTGCTGGAAGCGGACCCGGCCGCCGCCTTCATGGTCGAAGCATGAAACCTTGATTTCGGGAACCAGACCTTCGGCACCGAGTTCCTTGATGCGCGCCGCGTCGAGTTCAAGATTCTCGAAAGCCCATTGCATCTGCTCGCCGCTGACCGGGCCGACGCCGAACTTTTTCTGCGCCAGACGGATTGCTTCGGTGCTGATGATGCCCCACACCACGCCGCGGTTATAGAACACGGACCCAACGCGCGAGGCGCTGACATTGCCCTTCATCTTGCCATAGACGTGTTCGAACATGTCCTGGATGACGGGCGAATCGGTGCCGACCGAATGGAAGGCCGCCGTGATGTAGCCCTTGGCCGCCTTGCCGGCGGGAATCACGTCTTCTTCAGCGCCGCACCACCAGACACCGATGATCCGGTCGCGCGGGAAGCCGATACGGGCGGCTTCGCGCAACGGAACCGTGCATGACACACCCCAGTTCCGGTTGATCACGAAGTCAGGCTTGATCTGGCGAATTTGCAGCCAGAGGGATTTCTGGTCGATACCGGGCCATGGCACCGGAATATGCGTGACCTCGAATCCGAACCGCTTGGCCATCGCGTCAAGCATCGGTTTGGTTTCTTCGCCGTACGGGTGCTTCAGGTGCAGATTGACGATCTTGACGCCTTTCAGCTTGTCCTCGCCGCCCAGGATTTGCGCCATATAGCGAATTTTCGCCGAATTCTGGCTCCAGTAATTGGTCAGCAACGGGAAGGAATACGGAAAGACCCGGCCATCGGACGAATCGGTGCGGCCATAGCCGATCTGCACCACCGGAATCTTGTCCTTGGTCGCCCGCTCAAGCAGCGCATAGGCGACGCCGGTCGACATCGGGTGGATGAACGGAATGCCCTTGGCGCCGTTCTTCTTCAGGCGCTCGTAGCATTCGACGCCCCGGTCGGTTTTGTACGCGGTATCGCATTCTTCCCACACCAGCTTGATGCCGTTGATGCCGCCATCGCGTTGATTGAGAAGTTCGAAGTAATCCATCATGCCGCCGGGAATGCCGGTGCCGCCAGCCGCGAACGGCCCGGTCCGGTATACCAGGACGGGAATGAACTGCTCTTTGTTCGGATCGCTTTTCTTATCCTGGGCAAGTGCCGTTTCGGTTACTGCCGCCGTCATCATGCCGATGGCGAGGGCGGTCAAAAACAATTTTCGTTTAGTCATTTTACGCTCCCTGTTTTATGAACTTGTTTGTGCACGGTTGCGATTATGCACATGAGAAAATTCTATCGCATCGGTTGCCACTTGACTACAGATGTATTGCCGCAACACACATCACCCCGCTGATTGGTTCAATTCGAGTATGGCCTTAATGCGGAAAAGGCCAAAGCCGCAATTTTTCCTTGGCGGTCGACCATAACCGGGCGAGTCCCAGTGGCTCGACGATAAGAAAAAACATGATCAGGCCGCCGAACACCATATGTTCGATGTTCGACACCAGGCCGGCGAAGCCGGAGGTCGCAAAGAAAGTCTGGAAGGTAATATTCAGGACGATCGGCAACAGAAGAATGAAGGCGGCGCCAAAATACGCGCCCATCACGCTGCCCATCCCACCGATGATGACCATGAACAGAATATTGAATGACTGGAACAGATCGAAGGACGTGATATCGCAGGCCTTCAAATAAACGAAGGCGTACATTGCGCCGGCCACCCCGGCGTAGAACCCGCTGACGCCAAAGGCGAGAAGCTTCGCCGGCAGCAATCTGATGCCGATGACCGACGCCGCCACATCCATGTCCCGAATGGCCATCCAGGACCGGCCGACCGACCCGCGGACCAGATTCTTGGCGAGCACGAACAGCACGATGTTGATAACCAGGCAGAACATGTAGAGATCGATCGACGATTCCAGCTTGTAGCCGAAGATTACGATCGCCGGCGTATCCACCGTGCCCATCGCATTGTCGCCGGAAAACCACGTCACGGTGGAAAACACCCACTCGATGACGAATTGCGCCGCCAGGGTCGAAACCGCCAAATAGAACCCCTTGATCCGCATGCTGGGCAAACCGAACAGCACCGATACGGCCGCGGCGCATAGCCCGGCCAGAATGAAGACGATGAAAATATTCAATTCGGGAATGCGAGTGGCGAAATTATAGGCGGCATAGGCGCCAACCGCCATGAACGCGCCATGTCCAAGCGAAAGCTGGCCGCAATAACCGAGCAGCATGTTGAGCGACAGCGCCGCCAGGGACCAGATCAGAATCGGGATCAAAAAGGCTTCGATGATGTAACTGGAGGCGAAGAGCGGCAGGCCGATAACGGCGACAGCGACGCAGCCATAAATGAACCACCGATCCTGCGCGATCGGAAACATCGCCATGTCGGACTTATAGTCGGTTTTGATTTGGCCGGTTTCACGATAGAGCATGGTGTCTGATATCCAATTTGTGCCGCGTGGAAGTAGCGCTTAAACGCGTTCGATGATGACGTCGCCGAATAATCCCTGCGGCCGCCAGAATAGAACCATCATTGCCAGCACATAGGGGAAGAAACTTTCGATGCCGCCGCCGACATAGGGACCAAGAAACACCTCGCCGAGCTTTTCGCTGGCGCCGATGATCAACCCGGCGACAATCGCGCCCATGATTGAATTGAACCCGCCCAGAATAAGCACCGGCAGCGCCTTCAAAGCGACGATGGACAGGCTGAACTGGACGCCTAGCCTGGTCCCCCACAGCGCCCCGGCGACCAGCGCCACCAGCCCCGACATCGCCCAGACAATCACCCAGATGCGATTGAGCGGGATGCCAACCGACATCGCCGCCTGATGGTCGTTCGACACGGCGCGCAGCGCGCGGCCGACTTTGGTTTTGTTGAACACAATCGACAGGATGATGACAAGACCCATGGCGATAAGCGCCGAAATCACGTCGAACATGCTGATCAACAGACCGGTTGCCTGCTCCAGTCCTACCCAGGGGACGTCCTCGATGCCGATATCGAGGCCATGGACCTCGGCGTCCCAAACCGCCTGCGCCAAGCCTTCCAGAAAATAGTTCAAGCCGATCGTTAACATGAACAGCGTGATCAAAGGCTGGTTGACCAGGGGGCGCAAGAGGAAGCGTTCGATAAATATCGCCAGCACTATCATGACGCCAAACGTCATAATCGCGGCCAGCCATAACGGAATGCCCATTTCGATGAACCGCACGAAGGTCAGCGCGGCCAGCAACACCATCGCACCTTGGGCGAAATTGAAGACGCCCGAAGCCTTGAAAATCAGGACGAACCCCAGCGCGACCAGGGAATACATGACACCCGATAACAGACCGCTGATAAAGACTTCGAGTACAAACATGGGCTTCTATCCGTCCAGTGTTAGGCGTTGCGTCGGCGCCACTTCGTCAATGGCTCACACCCAGATAGGCGTCGATCACGGCTTGGTTGGCTCGTACTTCGTTGGGCGTGTCATCGGCGATCTTGCTGCCATAATCGAGCACGACAACGCGATCCGAGATGTCCATAACGACGCTCATATCGTGTTCGATCAGGCAGATCGTCGTGCCGAATTCGTCATTAACGTCGAGAATGAAGCGGCACATATCCTCTTTTTCCTCGACATTCATGCCCGACATCGGTTCGTCGAGCAGCAGCAGTTCGGGTTCGGCGGCCAAAGCGCGGCCGAGTTCGACCCGTTTCTGCAACCCATAGGGCAGCCGGCCGACCGGCGTCTTGCGGATCGATTCGATTTCCAGGAAACCGATAACCCGTTCCACCGCCTCCCGGTTTTCCGATTCCTCGCGTTGGGCTGGTCCCCAGCGCAGCGCCTGCCACAAAAAATTGCGTTTTATCTTCATGTTGCGGCCGGTCATGATATTGTCCAGCGTCGTCATGCCGCGAAACAGCGCCAAGTTCTGAAAGGTGCGCGATATACCCTTGGTCGCGGCCTCGTGCGGTTTCATCAGGCCGGTTTTACCCTTGTAGAAGATGGTGCCTTCCTGCGGGTGGTAGACGCCATTGATAACATTGAGCATCGATGTTTTGCCGGCGCCGTTCGGGCCGATGATGGCGCGGATTTCGCCCTTGGCGATATCGAAGCTGACATCGCGCAACGCCTTGACGCCGCCGAAGCTGAGCCGGATGTTCCGGACCGACATCAGCACCTCGTCCGAAATGCGCTGGTCCGCCGCGGATTGAATTTCTTCGGTGGCGGTCATTCTGCGGCAGGGCGGGTTGCGGCGCCCGCCTCCCTGCTGGGGGCCGGAAGGGTTCGCAGTTCCAGATCGGCCTTGACCGTATCGGTGCGGCCGTCCGCAAAGGTTACCTGGGTCTCTATTTCACAATGGGTCAGGTCGGAAAACAGCGCGTCGATAAGCTTTGCATAGCGGTCGGCGACGAATCCGCGCCGGACCTTGCGGGTGCGGGTCAATTCACCGTCATCGGCGTCCAATTCCTTGTTCAAAATTAGAAACCGGCGAATCTGGGATCCCGCCGTGCGTTCC
>PTKA01000449.1 GCA_002937525.1 Alphaproteobacteria bacterium MarineAlpha10_Bin3 | reverse complement strand
GCCCATATTGGCGATGGTATTGACGCGCAGGCCAATGAAATTGCCCTGTGCGTCGAGCGCCAGTTCCGCCTTGGTGACGTGATCGCGGCCATGCGCATCGGTCTGGAATGCTTCGGAACGCGAGGAGGTCCATTTGATCGGCCGGCGGATTTTACGCGCCGCCCACAGGCAGGCGGTTTCTTCGGAATAGATGAAAATTTTCGAACCGAACCCGCCGCCGACATCCGGTGCGACGACGCGCAGCTTGTGTTCGGGCGCAATGCCGACAAACGCGGACAGGATGAGGCGCGCCACATGCGGGTTCTGACTGGTCGTATAGAGCGTCAGATTTTCCGTGCCGGCGTCGTATTCGGCGATTGCCGCGCGCGGTTCAATGGCGTTCGGGGCCAGCCGGTTGTTGACGGTATCGAGCGTGGTGACGTGATGGGCGTTGGCGAACGCCGCATCGGTCGCCGCCTTGTCGCCGATTTCCCAGTCGTAACAAAGATTGTTCGGCACGTCGTCATGGATTTGCGCGCTGCCGGGCGCCATGGCGTCGGCCGTCGAGGCGACCGCCGGCAGTTCTTCGTAATCGACCGCGACCCGTTCGGCCGCGTCCTTCGCCTGTTCCAGCGTCTCGGCAATGACCAGCGCCACCGGGTCGCCGACATGGCGCACCTTGCCGGTGGCCAGCACCGGATGGGGCGGCGCCTTGTGCGCTTCGCCGTCCTTGCTGGTGATGCCCCAGCCGCAAATCAGGCCGCCAACGCCGCCGGCGTCGAGATCGGCGCCGGTGAAGATCGCGACCACGCCCGGTGCGCTGGCCGCATCCGCGATGTCGATGCCGTTAATCCTGGCGTGGGCGTGCGGCGAGCGCACGAAACACGCATAAGTCTGGCCCGGCCGCACCATGTCGTCGAGATAGTGGCCGTTGCCGGTGAGAAAGCGGTAATCTTCGCTACGGGCGACGGAAGCCCCAATGCCTTGATCGGTCATGGTTTCATCCCCTCATCGCGGCCGCGCCGGCCTTGATCGATTTGACGATATTATGATAGCCGGTGCAGCGGCACAGATTGCCTTCCAGCCATTCGCGGATTTCATGATCGCTGGGATCCGGATTTTCCTTCACCAGATCGACCGCGCTCATCACCATGCCCGGCGTGCAGAAGCCGCATTGCAGCCCGTGATTCTCGCGGAACGCGGCTTGCATCGGGTGCAATTCGTCGCCATCCGCCAGCCCTTCGATTGTATCCACCGTGGTGCCGTCGGCCTGGACCGCCAGTATCGTGCAGCTTTTTTTCGACGTGCCGTTGATAAGCACGACACAGGCGCCGCACTGGCTGGTGTCGCAACCGACATGCGTGCCGGTCAGCACCAGATTTTCGCGGATGAATTGAACCAGCAAGGTCCGGGCTTCGACTTCTCCCGACACTGCCTTGCCGTTCACCGTCATGGAAACGGAGATGGACATTCGTAACCTCCCTGGCGCAATTTGTTAGTCGATTGCTTTCCGTGATTTTGATGTTAGTGCGCGCCCGCGTCAAGAATATTACGGACTCGTCAGGGTGCGATAAATTGCGATCAATATCATAACGACCAGCACGCCGCCGCTGATCCAGGTGAGCGGGCTGTATCCTTTCCAGCGGCGGCCATAGGGATCCCTTGCTTTCGGGGCGCTTGGCGCGGGCGTGGCTTCTTCCGCCGCCATTGTGTCTGCCACCGCGACAACTTCCGCAAACGTGCCGAAGAATTCGCGGGACATTTTTTTCGCCGTGGCGTCGATCAGCCGCGAGCCGATCTGCGCCAGCTTGCCGCCGACCATGGCATCGACTTCGTAGCGCAGCAGCGTGCCGCCGCCATCCGCGTCTTCCAGCGCGACCTTGGCGCCGCCCTTGGCGAAGCCGGCGGCGCCGCCCTTGCCCTCGCCGCTGATTGTGTAGCCGTTCGGCGGGTCAATATCGGACAGCGTGATCGCGCCCTTGAACGTCGCCTTGACCGGACCGACCTTGGCCGTGACCGTCGCCGTCATTTGCGTGTCGGAGGTCATCTCAAGCGAATCGCAACCGGGAATGCACTGCTTGAGGATTTCGGGATCGTTCAGCGCGTCCCAGACCGTCTGGCGCGGCGCCGCAATCAGATATTCGCCCGTCAATTGCATGGCTTGGGTCTCCTAACTCGAAATTAAGAATTCGTTGCCAGACTAGTTTATAATACTTCCATACCACTGGCATATATCGGCAAGCGGGAGTTCACACAAGACATGGCGAAGGCGGCCACCGACTCCTGCTTCGATATCGCGCAATGGTTCGTGGAACGCGCCCGTTTCGAACACAGCTATTTGCAGGCGCAGAAGCTGCAGCGCTTGACGCAGACGTTGGTGAAGTTGATGTTTCGATTCAC
>PTKA01000448.1 GCA_002937525.1 Alphaproteobacteria bacterium MarineAlpha10_Bin3 | reverse complement strand
GAAGCGGTGGCGGAGCGGATTGCCGATGCCGGCGGCGTCGCGAAAATCGAGCCCCTGGATATCGTCGATGTGGATGCGGTTTATGCCGTCGCCGCGCGCATCGCCGATAGTCATGGCCGGCTGGATATGCTGATCCACAGCGCCGGGCTCAATCTGCCCAAGCGGCGGTGGCGCGATATCGACAATGCGGGATAGCACACCATCGTCAATGTCGATCTTAACGGCGCGTTCAACGTGTCCCATGCCGCACTCATGATCATGCGCAAACAGCGCGACGGGTTGATCGTGAATGTGTCGTCGATGGCGAGCCAGCGCGCCGGCGGGGTTTCCGGCATTGCCTATACGGCGGCCAAAACGGCGCTGAACGCCATGAGCGAGAGCATCAATGTAGAGAACTGCCATATGGGCATCCGCGCCCGCGCCTTGTGCCCGGGCGAGGTCGCGACCGAAATTCTCGACAAGCGGCCGGCGCCGCCCAGCGCCGAGGACCGCGCCCGCATGGTCCAGGAAGAAGATGTCGGCGCGACAATCCTGTTCATCGCCCAGGTGCCGCCGCATGTATGCCTGAACGAAATTCACATCACGCCGACCTGGAACCGGGGCTATATCGGTGCCGCGGACCGCAACATCCCCCGCGACGATTGATTGCCCCCATACATGACCGCGCGCTTGGTATCCCTGGAGGAAGGAGTTTTAGATGATTGCGAAATGGATAAAGGTCCGGATCAAACCGGAACAGCGGCAGCGCTTTCTCGACGCCATCGGAGTGGACGCGCTGGGATCGGAGCGCGACGAGCCCGGTTGCGCCCGCTTCAACGTGCTGCAGGATGTCGAGGACGAGAATATTTACTATTTCTATGAGGTCTATGCGGATGAAGACGCGGTCGCCGCGCATCGCGCAGCGCCGCATTATGCGGTCTGGCGCGCGGTGTCGGATACGCTGGACGGGCCGGTTGAACGCATCGAATGCCGCTCCGTGTTTCCGGCCGATCCGGCATACTGGATAAGTGGCTGATCCGGCTGGATACAATCTGACATAAGCGCTATCCAACGAAACCGTATGGGGCGGCGTGGGGACGGACAATGAGATTTATCATCTATGGCGCTGGCGGGATCGGCGGCGTTATCGGCGCGGAACTCTTTCAGGCGGGCCATTCGGTTGCCTTGATCGCGCGTGGAGCCCATTTGGCGGCGATCCGAAAAAACGGGCTGGTGTATGAGAATCCACACGGGTCCTATACGCTCGATATTCCCGTATTCGGGCATCCGTCGGAAATTTCATTCGATGAAAACGACGTTGTCGTCCTGACCATGAAATCGCAGCATAGTATGGCCGCAATGGACGATCTTCGGGCCGCCGCCGGCGGCGATATTCCGGTAATCTGCTGTCAGAACGGCGTGGCGAATGAACGGATGGCGCTGCGGCGGTTCAGACAGGTCTATGCGATGGTCGTCTATTTGCCGGCGCACGCGCTCGATCCGGGCGTCGTTCAAACCCATTCCGCCAAGATAGTAGGCATTCTGGATGCCGGGGTTTATCCGCGCGGCGTCGATTCCTTGATAACGACCGTAACCGCGGCCCTGGAGCAGGCTAATTTTAGCGCCAATCCCGATCCGGAAATCATGCGGTGGAAATATGGCAAATTGATTCTTAATATGCGCAACGCCCTGTTCGCCATCTGCGCGCGTTCGGACGGCGCGCGGGCGATTGGCGAATTGGCCGAAAAGGAAGCCATGGCCTGCTTCGAGGCGGCCGGCATCGACTTTACCGACGCCGCCGCGTTGCGCGAGCGCCGGGGCGACATGATGGCCCGCGGTAACGTCAAGGGAATGGCGCGGTCGGGCGGCTCGTCCTGGCAGAGCATCATGAAGGGAAGCGGCGACATCGAAGCCGACTATCTGAACGGCGAGATCGTTCTATTGGGCCGATTGCATGGGGTCCCGACACCGGTGAACCGCGCCTTGCAACGCATGGCGAACGATCTTGCGCGCGCCAAGGGTGAGGCGCAATCGACGCCGCTGGCGGCACTCGACGCGCAGATTGAAATTGAAAAAAACCGGTCTTAATCCGCAAGGCAAGGTTTGCTTGTGGTTTTTTCGCCGGACCAATTATATTTGGCGGCATCGTCTTAACTTTAAGGATGCCGCGACGCTGCGGCGCAATTGGGGAGACTTGCCATGCCGGTAACCGAAACACTCGCCATCTGGGCGGCGCAAACGCCCGATATCCGGGCCGCCGGGCCGCTTTCGAAGGCCCGCGACGCGGTGCTGGATACGATTGGCTGCATTGTTGCGGGCGCATCCGACGAGGCGGCGCGCGCGGTGCGGCGCGCGGTATCGGATTGGGGCGACGGGCCATGTACCGTCATCGGGCAGTCCG
>PTKA01000447.1 GCA_002937525.1 Alphaproteobacteria bacterium MarineAlpha10_Bin3 | reverse complement strand
ATATCGATCGGCGACAGCACCGCTTGCGAGGTAATGTTGACGACGCGGCCGAATTTACGCTCGATCATACCGTCCATGGTCGCCTTGATGAGAAAAATCGGCGTCAGCATATTGGCGTCGAGCGCCTTGATCCAGTCGTCGCGCTCCCAATCGGCCAGCTGGCCCGGCGGCGGGCCGCCGGCATTGTTGATCAGGATATCCGGCTTGGGGCACGCTTCAAGCACCATGGCCTGCCCGGCCGGGGTAGTGATGTCGCAGTCGACCGTGGTCACATTGGCCCCGGAATCGGCGCGAATTTCCTGCGCCGTCGCCGCCAGCGTCTCCGCCGTGCGGGCGTTGATCACCAAATCGACGCCGGCGCGGCCAAGCGACATCGCACAAGCGCGCCCCAACCCCTTCGACGCCGCGCACACGATGGCCTTGCGACCCGAAATTTCCAGATCCATGTCTAGTCTCCACACTCGTTGAGTTGCTCCATTACGTCCCGCGCGAGCGGAATGGTGACCCGGCGCCGCGCCGCCAGAGCGTGCCGGTCCAGGGCCGCGACCAGCGCGTGCGCGGCCGCGAAGCTGCGCTCCATGCGCCCCAGAATATAGGTCAGCACCTCGGCGCCGACGCTGAGTTGCCGGTCGGCGAACAGCTTGACCAGCATTGCGCCGATCAGCCCGTCATCGGGCCGCCCGACGGCGACCGCCGGCGCGGCGACGAGGCGCGAGCGAAGATCGGCCAGCGCAATCGGCCAGCGCGCCGGCGCGGTCCGGGCGGTGATCAGGATATGCCCGCCGCCCTCGGCAACCATGTTGAAGAAATGCAGAAATCCCCGCTCATCCAGGCCAGTTAAGGCGTCGTCGACGATCCAGCACGCGCCGCCAAGGTCCGGGGAACGCCCCGGCAACCCGGCGATTTCGGCCTGACCGACGATCCGCGCGCCGCTGCGCGCCCGCCACACATGCGCCATGTGCGTTTTGCCGCACCCGGCCGGGCCGTGAATGGTCAGTACGCGCCAGCCGGGCCAGCGGTCGAGCCAGCCGACCGCGTCGCGGTTGCACGGTGCCACCAGGAAATCGTCGGCGCCGAGTGCTGGACGGTATGCGAGTTCAAGGGCGAGCTGCTCGCTCATTCATCCTCCTTGGCGTCGCCGCTCTGCGGGCCGCCGGAGAGATAGAGCGGGCTGGCAAGGTACTGGCCAAGCAGAAAGCGCGCCAGTACACCGATCACCGCCATGACCGGCACGGCCAGAAGGATGCCGAGGAAGCCGAATAACGCGCCACCGGCAAGCAGCGCAAAGATAATCCAGACCGCATGCAGACCGACCCGTTCGCCAACCAACCTTGGGGTCAGGAAATTGCCTTCGAGGACCTGCCCGATCCCGAACACCAACGCCACCAGAAGCACCGGAACCAACTCGCCGAACTGGCTGACGGCGATCGCGACACCGGTGACGAAACCGACGATCATGCCGAAATACGGCACGAACGAGATCAGTCCGGTGAGGAAGCCGACAATCAGGCCGAATTCAAGCCCGACGACCGAAAGACCGGTGGCGTAGAAGACGCCCAGCAGCACGCAGACAAGCGCCTGGCCGCGGGCAAATCCGGCCAGCGTCCGGTCGATCAACCGCACTTGTTCGCGGATTACATCGGCTTTGCCGAGCGGCAGCCACGAATCGATCTTGGCGACGATACGGTCCCAGTCCCGCAACAGATAAAATGTCACGACCGGCGTTATCAGCGCCAACGACAAAAGCGTGAACAGGCTGCCGAAACCGCTGAACACACCTTCGGCCAACCCGGCCAGATAGCCCAGCGCCCGGTCGGAGACGCCGTCGAGGATTTCCTGCAACTTTTGCATATCTTCGGCCGCGATCCGGCTTTCAACGAAACTCGCAAGCTGCAAGGCGTAATCCCGCAGGGTCGCGGCGTAGCTCGGCAATTTCTTGATGAAGGCCAGCATCTGTGCCGACAAAGGCGGCGCCAGCAAGACCACCGCACCCGCCATCAAGGCGAAGAAAGCCGCGGTAATCAGGGTCGTCGCAATCATCCGCGAACAGCCCAGCGCCTCCAGCTTGTCGCAGACCGGATCGAGAAAATAGGCGATCGCCATGCCGATGACAAAGGGCAGCAAGACATCGCGCAGCACGAACACCAGGGCGATGAAGACGACGAAGCCGATGCCCCAGGCGATGCCGCGCTGCCGGGCGGTCATATCCGGTCCTCGGCGGGTTTTCGATCCGTAGCCGTCTGGCCGGCGCGCGGCCGGCGCGGCCATTGTTGGGCAATCTGAACATCCAGCACCCAATGCACCATATAAGCCAGCCCGGACAGCACCATCGTCGCGCCGACCAGAATCACCAGGACCGGAATCAACCCATAATCGGGCAT
>PTKA01000446.1 GCA_002937525.1 Alphaproteobacteria bacterium MarineAlpha10_Bin3 | reverse complement strand
AAACCACAGGCGGCTATGATTTGCTGGCACGCCTACTTTCCTCTGACAGTACCGTCGATGCTGCTTGATTCGATTGTCGAGAACGTCCCCGAGTTTCTTGCCGTCCCATCGCCGCCGCCATGGCCAAGACTGCATTCCGGCGACGGCGAACTGGACAGCGAATATGTCTATCTGAAAAGCGTTCAACGCCGCGACAAGCATCCTTTTGGCGTCGTCAGCGTGCATCTGGCGAAACGAGTTTTCGATCTGGCGCCGCGCGCCTTCGGGGCCAAGGCGGCGCTGCCGATCCTGTCCGGCCTGGACGGGGTCGCGATTGGCCGCGCCCATCAAACCATGGTGATCGGAACCGCCGACACCGAAATCGCCGAACTGTTGCAGATAGAGTTGAACGCCCCGACCGCCGAAGCCAATTGCGTCGTCATTGACGATACGGGCATTGCGATCTATGTCGCGCAGATCGTCTATCGCGGCGACTGCATCAAATTCGATATCGAACTGACGCCAAAGCCGTCCGGATCCTAAGCGTTGCCGACCAGGCCTTGCGCGATCATTCCGCGCAAGGTGTCCTCGAAGGCGTCCAAAGTCTGGTCGATATCGGCGTCATTGTGGGCCATCGAAGTAACCCCGCTCATATGCGACATAAGATCGACGCCGCGTTGCCGCAGGCCGTTGCGCAGGGCCATGACGGTCTGTTTGGGAACGCCGCGAATTGCCGCCGCGCCAAGCTGCGCCACCGACCCATCGACGATGCCGTCGCCGAAATAAATATGAAAGGTCGAAGCCTCGCCATAAACCGCGCCGGCGACCTGATGGCGTTCGATGATGGACCGCAGGCCATCGCGCAGCCGGGCCGCCGCCGCGTCGGCCAGGCGGTTCGGCTCGCCGGTCTTGATCGCTTGCAGCGCCGCTACGCCGGCCGCCGCGACCAACGGGTTGCCGTTGAAGGTGCCCTTATGGGTTACGGCCGGCTTGCGGCCGCGAAATTCATGGGCCGGGTCGAGCAGCGCCATGAATTTTTCCTGTCCGCCGACCGCCCCGCCCGGCATCCCGCCGGTGACGATCTTTGCCATCGAGGTCAAATCGGGAATGATGTTGTCGCGCGCCTGCAAGCCGCCGGGGCTCCAGCGGAACCCGGTGATGACCTCGTCGAATATAAGGACCGCATCATGTTCGTCGGCAAGTTGCCGCAAGGCTTCCAGCAACCCGAAGGGCAGGGGCACGCTGCCGTAATTCGCCCCCGATACCTCGCAGATGATGGTGCCGATCTCGGAGTCGGCGGCCAGCGCCTCGGCGACCCGCGCCGCATCCGGCGGCACGACGACCGTTGCCGCCAGCGTGCCGGGCAGGATGCCAAGCGAAGACGCCTCGTCATAGGGCGCCTTCATGCCCAGATCGACGAATTCATGCCAGCCGTGATAATGCCCCTCGAAGCGCAAAATCTTGTCGCGGCCTGAAAAAGCCCGGGCGATGCGGATCGCCAGCATCGTCGCCTCTGTGCCGGACCCGACGAACCGCACCCGTTCCGCTGACGGAATAAGCCCCTGGATCAGCCCGGCCCATTCCACTTCCAGCGGGTGGCAATCGGCAAAAAAACTGCCCCTGGCCGCCTGTTCGCTCAGCGCGGCGACAACGTCGCGATGCGCGTGGCCCAGCAATAGCGAGGCGCTGCCCATCGCATAATCGATATATTCGCCGCCATCGACCTCCCATTTGCGCGACCCCTTGGCGTGGCTGATATATTTGGGAAACGGGTCGGCAAACCGGCTTTCATGCGACACCCCGCCGGCCAACCGGCCGCGCGCCTGTGCGAACAGTTGTTCGGATGTTTGGGCCATGGCTGCATTCTCCTCAAGACAATCGGTTGTTGCCCGGGCGGGTATTAGGCTCCCTTGAGCGCCTGCCTGACGGCTTCGGGGTTTCAAGACGCTGGAAAAATAGAGCGCTTAATATTGTAAGTTAAGAAAGAAATTTCAAGAAAATATGAAAAACGATCCGATGAAAAGTCAATGCCAGTATTTGTATAAATATAAGGCCATTGGCAAAAAATGTCATGGTAACACTGGTCGGCCCTGGTCGGCCCCCGTTGAGTGGTCCAGTTTGAATGTTAGTGCATGACCGGCCTGGTTGCCATCGGAACGATGGTTTCCGGGGCTGGTGGGCGGTAGCCCAAAGCACTGTGTGGTCTCTTGGTATTGTAGTGTTTCCTCCATTCTTCGATGATGATCTGTGCTTCTTTCAGGCTGTAGAAAATTTCACCGTTTAGCAGTTCGTCCCTGAAACGGGCATTAATGCTTTCACAGTAGCCGTTCTCCCATGGCGACCCCGGAACGATATACGCTGTCTTGGCTCCGACAGCGTTGATCCAGTCTCTAACGGCCTGCGCA
>PTKA01000445.1 GCA_002937525.1 Alphaproteobacteria bacterium MarineAlpha10_Bin3 | reverse complement strand
GATCGGGCCGCTGGCGGCTTGCGATGCGGTGTCGAAGGGCAATGCTCCCATGCCGCCGAAGGGCAATGCCCCCATGCCGCCGAAGGGCAGGCCGGTTGCGATGGGCGGCGCGCTCGCGGCGAGCTGCGGCCGCGCCGCGGGGCGCTGGTCTATGATATTCGATTTTGGCAGCAAGCTGATAGGCATGGTTCCGATGCGCAACAGGGCGGGGTCTGCCCCGGTTGCCGCGACTGGATTTTCAGCGGGCGGTGCCGTGGCGGCGGTCTGCACCGTCTTCGCCGGGGCGTCGTCGGTTAAGGCGGCCATGATTATTTCGCCAATATCCTCGCCGGCTGACGCTTCCACCGCGGCATTGACGACGGCGATGCCAAGCCCGATGGGGCCGCCAAACAGGGCGCCGCCAACTATTCTGGCGCCGGGCGAAATCTCATCGCCGGTCAGGGCGCGGTATATCGTGGATATGATGGGGATGTGCTGTAGTGGATTGATAATATCGAGCAGGTCGCCAAAGGTCATTCCGTCGTTGCCGAAGAACGCTGAATCGTCCTCGCCGCCAACGCGCTGATCGGACATGTCGCCCAGGTCTTCGGGGCGATGATGATAGGCGATCAAATCGGGAACGGCTGAACCGTCGGGATTGAGGAATTCCCGGGGCGGCGTAATTTTGGGTGCATTTTGCGTTGCGGGAACGGCGGCGCGGGCGGCGGGCAGTATCGATTCGACCATGGACAACTCCTCCACGGATTCGGGTGCAATTCGAGTGCCATGGCGGGGCGTGGTTTATTTCAGATGGTTAGCGGACCGGGTTTGCAGGAAGGGCGCCGGGATTGGCAAAATTTGCCGCTCTCGAAGGCCAACTCTGCCGCTCGGCCATTGCCGCGCGGCGTTGTTAGAAAAGATGCCCGCCGCGCGTGGCCTTGGTCTGTAAATAATGTTCGTTATGACCGTTGGACGGGAATGCGTGCGGAATGCGCGCCGTGATTTCGATCCCGTGACTGGCCAGCGCCGACATCTTGGCCGGGTTGTTGGTCATCAGGCGGATCTGCGTAAAACCGAGACGTAGCAGTATTTGCGCCGCCGGCGCGTAGACCCTTTCATCGGCACCGAAGCCAAGCGCTTCGTTCGCCTCCATGGTATCGAACCCGTTATCCTGCAGCCGGTAGGCGCGCAGCTTGTTGGTCAAACCGATACCCCGGCCCTCTTGCGCCAGATAGAGCAGAATGCCGCCGTCCGCGGCCGCGATCGCGGCGACCGCGCCACGCAATTGATCGCCGCAGTCGCATCGAAGGCTGCCCAACAGGTCACCGGTAAAACATTCGGAATGCAGCCGCACCAGTACCGATGTGTTCGGGTCCGGGTCGCCAACGATGATCGCGAAATGCGCCTTGCCGCCATCGGCCGGCCGGAACGCGACCATCCTGGTGTTCTCCGCCCCCTGCAACGGAATTTGCGCGCTGATCTCGCTCTGCAACAGCTCGCCGGCGGCGCGGCGGTAGTGGCCGATATTATCGAGCGTGGCGGCGAGTAAATCCTCGCGCCGCGCAAATGCCGCCGCATCGCCTGTTACCGGCGCAGCCAGCGCCGCAGGTAGAAGCCGCGCCAGTTTAACCAGATCGACCGCCGCTATTTGCAGGCGGTCGCTGGCATCGGCGATGTCGATGGAAGATTGTTGTGCCGGCAATGCATCGGTGGCCCCGATAAGCGCCGCCACGCCATCGATGGTAAGGCCGGCTTCCGGCGCGACCGACACGACCTGGGATTGCGCCGGGTTCAGGCCGAGCGCCCGGGCCCGCGACGCCGGTATCAGCAAGGACGCGGTGTTTCCGCTCAAACGATCGAGCCATTGCGGGTCGCCGCCGGATTCTGCCGCCGAAACAAGCAGGGCCGCGCCGCCACCATCCAGCACGACCGGCATGCCGCGCCGCAAATCGCCGATGACGCGGCTGACGGCGTTTAGTTCAGGTATTCCAGAGGTCATGGATGCAATTTCGGTTGCGGTTGTCGTAGCAACCATAATACGTCGCGCCCGAAGGACAAGACCAGGATGCCAAGTGCTGAACCGCCGATCCAGGCGGCGACGTGCGGGGCGACCGGCGGCAGCAGGCCAATCAGCAGCGCCGCCACCTGGATCGCGCATACGGCGCGACGAAAGAAGCTTGGCGGCAAGGGCCGCTGCAAGGCGGGCCAGAACCATCCGGCAATAAACAGGACATAGCGCATCGCGCCCAGAGCGACGATCCACAAGCCGATTTTCCCCGATAACCCAAGCAAAAGACACAGGACCAGGATCAGCCCGGCGTCGATTTCCTGGTCGAACAGCGCGCCAAACCGGCTTGTTCGCCCGTGGCGCCGCGCGATCGGTCCGTCCAGCCCATCGAGCGCCAGCGCCACGG
>PTKA01000444.1 GCA_002937525.1 Alphaproteobacteria bacterium MarineAlpha10_Bin3 | reverse complement strand
CCCCGCCACGACGAAGGCGACCAGCACGGCGCCAAGAAACACCGTGTTCATGGAAGGCTATCGGGCGCGCATCGCATGGCGCCTCTATACCCGATTCGCAAAAGTAATTTGACGCCGCCGGCGGCTTGATGCGACAACGCCGCGCATCGCCACCGATGGAATAAAGGAAGCAGCGCCATGAACGGTCCGCTCGACGGCCTGAAAATATTCGACTTGACCCGGATTCTCGCCGGCCCGCATTGCACGCAGATACTGGGCGATCTGGGCGCCGAGATCATCAAGATCGAGCGGCCGGGAATGGGCGACGATACGCGCAATTTCGCCCCGCCCTATCTGCGGGACGAGAACGGCGACGACAGTAGCGAGAGCGCCTATTTCGCCGGCACCAACCGGAACAAGCGTTCGATCACGCTCAATCTGTCCGACCCCGAAGGCCAGGCGCTGGCCCGCCGGATGATCGCCCAATGCGACGTGCTGGTGGAAAATTTCAAGACCGGGACCCTGGCAAAATACGGCCTCGGTTTCGACGATCTGCATGGCGAATTTCCGCGCCTGATTTACTGCTCGATTACCGGCTTCGGCCAGACCGGCCCCTATGCCAGCCGCCCCGGTTACGATGCGCTGATCCAGGCGATGGGCGGCGTGATGAGCCTGACCGGCGAACCGGACGGCACGCCGATGAAGATCGGCGTGTCGATCGCCGACATGATGTCGGGCATGTATGCCGGCATGTCGATCCTGGCCGCCGTGCGGCACCAGCAGCTCACCGGCCAGGGCCAGCATATCGACATCTCAATGCTGGACAGTCATGTCGCCTGGCTGGCCAATCAGGGCATGAGCTATCTTGCCACCGGCGAGGTCCCGGCGCGCCTGGGCAACAGCCATCCCTCTATCGTGCCGTATCAGGTGATGCCCTCGGCGGACGGTCATTTCGTGCTGTCGGTCGGCAACGACCCGACATTCGAGCGGTTTTGCGGCGTCGCCGGCTGCGCGCATTTGCTCGAAGACGAACGCTTCCGCACCGCGCCGGAACGGGTCCGCAACCGCGATCATGTAACCGAGGTGCTGAACGCCATCACCGGCGCAAAACCGTCCGCCTGGTGGCTGGCGGAACTGGAAAAGGCCAAGATAGGCTGCGGCCCGATCAACGATCTGGCCCAGGTCTTCGACGACCCGCAGGTCAAGGCGCGCGAAATGGTGATCGAAATGGCCCATCCGGCAACCGGCAAGGCGCCAGCAAAGCTGATCGCCAGCCCGATCAAGATGTCCGGTACTCCGGTCACCTACCGCCAGGCGCCGCCGACGCTGGGCCAGCATACCGAAGAAGTGTTGGCCGAATTGCTCGACATCCCCGCCAGCGAAGTGGCGGCATTGCGCGAAAAGGGCGTGGTTTGACCGCAGAACGGCGCTGGATGGCGGCGGAAATTTTCCGCTTGCATTGTCCCGATATTAATATTATATTCCTAATTGACGGCGGCGCGGGCGATGTTAAGGAATGATAATGAATGTGAAGGAATAAAACGAAACGCTTTGCGACGCGAAAACAAAACACTATTTCCACTATCAAGGGTAGTCCTGGCGGATTGGAGCCAGGCGGCGCGGGCGGGCCGGGGTTTTGCTGGCGCCGACTTCCTATATGCTTAGCGACAAACAATAGGAGGGTGTTGCGTGGCGGAGAATAAGTTCAAATCGTACTTGAAAAGGCGGCAACCCTTTGGCGGCACGCTAGACCGCCCGTTTGTAGTTGACATGATTGGCGACTCGGACCTGCCGGACCCCGAAACGTTGGAAGAATTAAAAACGTATATCAATCAACGTAGCCCCGATGGTACGGGCGCACTTGAAGCGGCTGAATATATATGGGGCCTCTATGACGAGGAGCGCGGGAATGCCTAAAGGACCAAAGGGCCAGAAGCGCCCCGCCGATGTCATCGGCAACGCTGTCCGCGTGATGCAGATCGCCACGGGCGAAGCTGATGAGGAATTCAACGAAGACAGTAAAAACAAAGCCGCTCAACAATTGGGACGGAAGGGCGGGCGGGCCCGAGCAAAAAAACTTACTTCTGAACAACGTGTTGAAATTGCACGGAAAGCGGCGAATAAAAGATGGGCCGAACAAAAGTAGCCCGACAGTATGCCTATTATTCTGTACTATCACCTTGACAGGCCAGGATAAACTATCATATTGATAGGGCATGAAGAGTAAGGTCGTACCGTTTCCGGTGAAGAAAGTCGAACCGACGCTTGACGAGTTAGTCAAGCGCGTTCGGGTACTCGCGGCTGATACCGGGAACATGCGCCTAGCAGCCCGTTGACGAAGTCTGCCCTGGACGAAGGAGCCATCGTCTGATTCTCTGGGGGCCTGTCTTGAAGGGGATTTGCCGATGGCAATGGGACAGC
>PTKA01000443.1 GCA_002937525.1 Alphaproteobacteria bacterium MarineAlpha10_Bin3 | reverse complement strand
GGACGCGACCCGGCCACGCCGGTTGCGATTGTTGAAAACGGAACTTTGCCGACGCAGCGAACGATTCTCGGCACGCTTGGCGAGTTGGAATATCTGGTGCATGCGAATGCGGTATCGGCCCCGGCGCTGGTGATCATCGGCACGGTGGCGGCGCTGGCCAGCGCGATGCCACGCGAAGCGATAGCGGTATGAAGGAGGGAGCAATGAGCGATCAAATCGTCACCGCGAACCGGCTTGCCGACGGGCGAGTAGTGTTTTTGACCGAGGATGCGGATTGGTCGGCGCGGATCGCCGATAGCCGGCCCGCCACCGGCGCTGCGGCGGATTTGCTACTATCCGTGGTGCACATGTCGGCCGCCGACCGGGTTGTCGTCGATCCGTATCTTATCGAAGTGACGCTTGGAAGCGGGTCGCCGTGGCCGGTCCTGCACCGCGAGCGCATTCGCGCCACGGGTCCGACCATCGATCAATCCCCGATCCGCGAGGTTGCCTGACATGTATCGTTATGACCGCTTCGACGCCCAACTCGTCAATGAACGGGTGGCGCAATTCCGCGATCAGGTGCGCCGCCGTCTGAGCGGCGCATTGAGCGAAGAGGAATTCCGCCCGCTGCGGCTCCTCAACGGCCTTTATCTGCAACTGCATGCCTACATGCTGCGGGTCGCCATTCCCTATGGCACGCTGTCGGCGGACCAGATGCGGATGCTGGCGAGCATTGCCCGGCGTTACGACCGCGGTTATGGCCATTTCACGACGCGCCAGAATATCCAGTTCAACTGGACCCGGCTGCAAGACGCGCCGGACATCCTGGCCGATCTGGCCAGCGTTGAGATGCACGCCATCCAGACCAGCGGCAACACGATCCGCAACACGACGGCCGATCCCTTCGCCGGGGTCGCCGCCAATGAAATCGAGGATCCCCGGATCTATTGCGAGGCGATCCGGCAATGGTCGACCCTTCATCCGGAATTCACCTTTCTGCCGCGCAAATTCAAGATCGCGGTGACCGGGGCGCCGGACGACCGGGCGGCGATCAAGGTCCACGATATCGGACTGGCGTTGCGCCGCGACGCCGACGGCGCGGTTGGTTTCGAAGTGATGGTCGGCGGCGGCCAGGGGCGGACCCCGATGATCGCCAAGACGATCCGCGCGTTCCTGCCCAAGCGGCATCTGCTGTCCTATCTGGAAGCGATCCTGCGGGTCTATAATCTGGGCGGCCGCCGCGACAACAAATACAAGGCGCGGATCAAGATACTGGTGCATGACCGTGGCGTGGATGCGTTCCGCGCCGACGTCGAAGCCGAATGGGCGCGGATCCGTAAGGCGGGTCCCGATCTGGACGAGGCCGAACTGTCCCGCATCGCGGCCCATTTCGCGCCGCCCGCCTATGACGATGAATTGCGCAACCCGCGCGCCTATGCCGACAAATTGCGCGCAGACGGCAAATTCGCCGGCTGGACGCGCGCCAGCGTGGCGGCGCATCGCCGCAACGGGTACGCCATCGTCACGGTATCCCTGAAGCCCGAAGGCGGCGTACCGGGCGATGCGACGGCGGTGCAGATGGACTGCATCGCGGATCTGGCGGCGCGGTTCAGTTTCGGTGAAATCCGCATTACCCATGAGCAGAACCTGGTCCTGGCCCATGTCCGGCAGTCGGATCTGTTCGATCTGTGGCGCGGGTTGCGGGCGCATGGCCTGGCGACCGCCAATGTCGGGCTGATCGGCGATATCATCGCCTGCCCCGGCATGGATTTTTGCGGCTTGGCGACGACCCGCTCGATTCCGGTGGCGCAGCAGATCAGTACCTTGTTCGCCGATCTTGAGCGCCAGCACGACATCGGCGAACTGCGGCTGAAAATATCGGGCTGCATCAATGCGTGCGGCCATCACCATGTCGGCCATATCGGCATTCTTGGCGTCGACCGCAAAGGTGCTGAGTTTTATCAGATCACGCTTGGCGGCCGCGCCGACGAAAACGCCGCCATCGGCAAGTTCATCGGCCGCGCATTTGCCGCCGATGCGGTGGTGGGTGCGGTAGAGACCATCGTTAACCTGTATATCGCCCGGCGGCAAAAGGACGAGCGTTTCATCGACGCTTATGAACGCCTGGGGCCGGCCCCGTTCAAGGAGGCGCTTTATGGCACTGGTTAGGGACCGGCGCGCGGTGGATGACGACTGGATTGCGCTGAACGACGATGCGCCGGCGCCGCCCGGATCATCGGTGATCGTATCACTGGAACGCTGGCGCCGCGACCGCGCCGGCCTCGCCGCCAGTGTGGCCCGGATTGGCGTCCGATTAAGTGGCGACGACGCGGTGGCGGATATCGCCGATGCGCTGGACACACTGGACCTGGTCGCCTTGACGTTTCCGGCCTTCAGCGATGGGCGGGCCTATTCCATG
>PTKA01000442.1 GCA_002937525.1 Alphaproteobacteria bacterium MarineAlpha10_Bin3 | reverse complement strand
CCTGCGACATCCGGGTCGCCGGCACGGGTGCCAAGTTCGGCGTCACCAGTTCGAAAATCGGTTCGGTCGCCGGCGCCGGCGGCACCCAGCGCCTGCCCCGCGTGGTCGGCAAGGAATGGGCCAAGGATATGCTGTTCAGCGCCGATTTCATCGATGCCGAAATTGCCTTGCGCATCGGTCTGGTCAGCCGCGTTGTCGCGCCCGAGGCGGTTCTCGATTGCGCCTTGGCGCGCATCGACGCCTATGCCGCGCGGGCCCCGCTCAGCGTCTGGTACGCCAAGATTGCGGTCAATACCGGGATGCAGATGGACCTGGAACCGGCCCTTGAACTGGAACGCCACCTCACCGCCAGCCTGTTCACGACGCGCGACCGCAGCGAGGGCATGTCGGCGTTTCTGGAAAAGCGCGAGGCTGAATTCAAGGGCCGCTAGGGCGGACCGGGACGCTCTGGTGAATAGCAACGCCCCAAGCATTCTGCCTTTGCAGGCGCGTGGCCTCCGTTACGAGGCCGGCGGCACCGTCCTGATCAAGGATATGTCGTTCCGCCTGGAATGCGGGTCGCGGACCGTCATCCTTGGCCATAACGGCGCCGGCAAGAGCCTGCTCTTGCGGCTTTGCCACGGCCTGATCCAGCCCAGCGCCGGCACGCTCACATGGGAAGGGGCGGCGGCGGCCGCCATCGACGACCCGGCGGCCCATCAGGCGATGGTGTTTCAGCGTCCCGTCATGCTGCGGCGCACGGCGGCGGAAAATGTCGATTACGCCTTGCGGCTGCGCAAAGTGCCAGCGGCCGAACGGCGGCGGCTGGTCGCCGATGCGCTGCGGCGCACCAAGCTGCACCGGCACGCCGACCGCCAGGCGCGCACCCTGTCATTTGGCGAACAACAGCGCCTGGCGCTGGCCCGGGCCTGGGCGATGCAGCCCCATATCCTGTTTCTGGACGAACCGACCGCCAGCCTCGACCCGGCGGTGACCCGTTCGATCGAGGAACTGATCAACGCAATCCATGAACGCGGCGCAAAGATCGTCATGTCGACCCATGATCTGGGTCAGGCGCGGCGGCTGGCCGACGACATCCTGTTCCTGCACCGGGGACGGCTGCTGGCGCAAGCACCGGCCGCAGCCTTCCTGGACCGCCCGGACAGCGATGCCGCGCGCGCCTTCATCGCCGGTGAACTCTACTGGTAAGGCTACGGCGCTTTATCGGCGAAGCCGGTGTCGGCTTCATAGGCCGCCGCCGCGCGGTACAAGGCGGCCTCGGCGAATGGCCGGCCGACCAGCTGGAACGACGCCGGCAGCCCGTTGCCGGTGAACCCGGCCAGCATGGCCAGCGCCGGCAGGCCAAGATAGTTGAACGGCTGGGTGCAATGGGTCATGCCGGCGATCAGGGCTGGAAACCCTTGCGAATCCTTGACGTCGGTTTCCTCGATGGTCGGCACCGGGATATTGATCGTCGGCGCGTGGAATATATCGGCCTTGGCGAACACCGCGTCGATGAAGCGCTGGGTGATTTGCGGGCGGATCTGCAAGGCGGCAAGATACTGGGTCGCGGCAATGGCGAGGCCGGGTTCGAGCCGGGCGCGGACCTGGGCACCGTAATCCTGCGGCCGGTCGCGCAGCCACGCACCGTGCAGCACCGCCCCTTCCGGCCCGCGCACCGCAATCGCCAGGTCGCGCAGGCGGTCGTGGTCGGGCACCTCGACTTCGATAATTTTTGCCCCCAGCCCTTCGAAGACGCGCAGGCTGGCGGTCATCAGGTCGCGTATTTCGGCCGCCGCACCGTCGTAATAATGATTGGCCGGCACGGCGATGCGCAGGCCCTTGGCATCGGGCGCGCACGCCGCCGCCTCGTAATCGTCGACCGGCATCGTGCTGGCGGTAAGGTCCATCAGATCGGCGCCGGCGACGATGCCCAGCAACCGCGCATTGTCGCGCACATTGCGGGTCAGCGGCCCGGCATTGTCGAGCGAGAACGACAGCCCCATCAGCCCGTAGCGGCTGACCCGGCCTTGCGTTGGCTTCATCCCGACCAGCCCGCAACACGCCGATGGCAGCCGCACCGAACCGCCGGTGTCGGAGCCGAGCGCGCCGAACACCAGCCGGCCGCCGACCGCCGACCCGGCCCCGCTGGACGATCCGCCGGTGACATGATCCGGGTTCCACGGATTGCGGCAATGCCCCCAATGGTCGTTATGACCAAACGGACCGACGGCGAATTCCGACATGTTCAGCCCGCCCAGATGCAGCGCCCCGGCATCGCGAAGGCGGCTGATCGTGGTTGCGGTATGGTCGGGCACGAAGTCGCGGCGAATTTTCGAGCCACAGGTCGAAACCTTGCCGGCGCGGTAATACATATCCTTATGGGCCAACGGTACGCCGTGCAGCGGCCCCGCCGGATCGCCG
>PTKA01000441.1 GCA_002937525.1 Alphaproteobacteria bacterium MarineAlpha10_Bin3 | reverse complement strand
ATCCACATGAAGTCGAAGCCCGCCGCCTCGACCCGGGCCGCGTAGGCGCCGGTTTCCTGGGGCGTCCCGACCATCGGAACCCGGAGGCCGAATTGCACGCTCATACAACAAACTCCCCGCCGATGGCCGGTGGTACTATACCAGTCAACGCAGACAATATCGGAGGAATCGATTGAAATTGCCGGATACACCGATGCGGCCGCCGCATGACGGGATCACGGGGGCCGGGCGTGCGCGCTGAATCGATCGACGATATGTTCGCGCGGTACGGTGAATCGTACCGCCTGTATGTGACCTGCACCGGAATGGTCGCGTCGTTCGCCATGGTGGTTTCGGGCGGCATCGCCAATGTCGCGGTCCCCGATATCATGGGCGCCTTTGGCATCGGCCTGGATCAGGCGCAATTGATGGTGACCGCATTCAACGTCGCCATGACCACCAGCCAGCTCCTGAATGCGTGGGTTATCGTCGTGTTCGGCCAGCGCATCGGTTTTGCCGCGACCCTGGTCATTTTCACGGTTGGCAGTTTTATTTGCGGTTTCGCCCAGGATTTCGGCCTGGTCGTGTTCGGCCGGATTCTTCAGGGCTTCGCCGCCGGGGTCATCCAGCCGCTGGTGATGGTGACGATCTTTCAGGTCTTTCCGAGCGACCGGCGCGGCATGGCGATGGGCATCTTCGGCGTCGGATTGTCGCTCGCGGTGGCGGTCGGCCCGGCATTCGGCGGCATCGCGATCGATATGTTCGACTGGCGTTCGATCTTTTTCGTGCCGCTGCCGATGGTCGCGGTCGCCTTCGTGCTTGGCCTGATCTTTATGCCATCGCACCGCGCGGCCAAGGGACAGCCGTTCGACTGGACCGGCTATGCGCTGGTTCTTATCGCGCTCTATTGCGTCGTGACCGGCCTGACCGATGGGCAGCGCGACGGCTGGACATCGACCCGCATCGTCGGGCTGTTCGCGGCCGCGTTCATCGCCAGTGCGGGGTTCCTGGTCTCGCAAATGCGCGCGCGCGAAACCCTGGTCGATCTGTCTTTGTTCCGCAACCGGGAATTCACCGCGATCATCGTGATCACGATGATTTTCGGCATCGGCAATTTCGGCACCGGGTACGCGGTGCCGGTGTTCGGATTGCTGGTTCAGGGCATGACGCCGCTGGATGCCGGGCTGGTGGTCATGCCGGCGGCGCTGATGGTCGCCGTCGCCCTGCCCTTTACCGGCCGGCTGGCCGACACCATAGCGCCGCGCAACGGCATCCTGGTCGGCTTGTGCCTGTTCGCCATCGGCGCCGCCTTCATGGTCGATGCCGACGTCAACACGCCCTATGCCAATGTCATGCTGTATTACGCCATCGGCCGTTTCGGCATGAGCTTCACCATGCCGTTCCTGGTCAGCACGGCGCTGCGCGGGTTGCCGCCACGCCAGCTTAACGCCGGCGCCGGCATGGTGAATTTCTGCCGTCAGCTTGGCGGCACGCTCGGCACCAACGCCTGGGTCGTGTTCGTGCAGATGCGCACGCAGTTTCACGCCGACGCCTTCACCGCGACCCAGGATTCAGCCAATGTCGCCAGCCGCGAATTGCTGGACAAGGTCGGCCAGATGCTTCGCGAAGGCGGCGTCAGCGATGTCAGCAATCAGTCCACCGCGTTGCACTATCTGGGTCAGGTCGTCCACGCCCAGGCCACGACCGCGGGTTTCCAGGACGGGTTCCTGATCTTTACCGTCGTGTTCGTGCTGGCGATGATCCCGGCCTGGATGCTCGGCCCCGGCCGCAAGCGCTAGGCTCCTTGGTATCAGTCGCCGGGCGGCGCGGCCATGACGCCCGATTTTTCGCCGCGCACCGTCGTGCGCAGCATGTGGCGGGGCTGCGACGGGTCGAAATCGCCGAGCGCCTTGTGCATCGTCGTCCGGTTGTCCCAGCACAACAGGTCGCCGACCCGCCATCGATGCCGGTAGACATTTTCGGGCCGGGTTGCGTGCGCGCAAAGGAAATCGATCAATGGCGCGCTTTCGGCCTTGGTCATGCCGTCGAAATGGGATGTGCGCTCGCTGACATACAGCGCCGTGGCGCCGCTTTGCGGGTGGACCCGTATGCAGGGATGCGCGATGGGCGGATTGAGCTTCAGCAATTCGGCGATCTTGGCCGGGTCGCGCTCGGCCACGCCCGAGACCAGATTGAAGTCGAAGACCGATTGCAGGTCGCCGACGAGGTGGCGCATCTTGCGGGACAATGTATCGTGGGCGCGGGCCATGTTGCAGAACATGGTATCGCCCCCGACCGGCGGCGTGCGCGTGCAATACAGCATCGAGCCGGCGGCCGGTTGGCCGGTATAGGCGTAATCCTAATGCCAGTTCCGGCCGGTAAGGCGGGTTTGCGAGGGCTGGCCGTCCGTGGGTAGGTTGGTGACTTCC
>PTKA01000440.1 GCA_002937525.1 Alphaproteobacteria bacterium MarineAlpha10_Bin3 | reverse complement strand
CCACACGGCGATCCACATGCCGCCGTATTCCCAGGCGGCGCCCGGATGGGCGTTGAGCGGCAATTTGGCGACCGCGCGCACCATGTCGGCCAGCACGCCGTCGTTGCGCTGGCCAAAATTGATACCGGCCTTGAGATAGGCGTCCCCGACCGGCCCTTCCGAACGGCCGCCATAGACCAACCCGGAGGTATGCGACATCAGATGCCAGATTTTCATCGCCTCGGCGGGCGGTTCGGTTTTCATCGCACCGCCCTGGCCCGAAACCCAGACCGTCGTGTCGGCGAATTCGGGCAGGAACCGGCTGACCGGATCGTCGAGCTGAAAGCGCCCTTCCTCGAACAAGGTCATGGCCGCGACGGTGACGATCGGCTTGGACATCGAATAGATGCGAAACACCGTATCGCGCGCGACGGCGCGGCCGGCCTCCTGGTCGGCCATGCCGCGGCACTCGAAATAGACCAGCGCGCCGCGCCGCATCACCGCCGTGAGGCATCCGGGCAGTTTGCCGGACCCAACATAGCCGTCCATCCAGCCGCCAAGCCGCGCCAGCCGGTCGGCCGACAGCCCCAGGGATTCCGGTTCAATGCGTGCAAGCATGGCATTCCCTCGCTGGTTATTCATGCAACAATGCCCGCGCATGGCGCACGATAAAAGGATAAATTTCGACCATGGCGTTGCTGGACGGATTTCGGGTGCTGCAACTGGGCGGCGGGTTGGCCGCCGCCGTGTGCGGCCGCCTGCTCGCCGATAGTGGTGCGCAAATCCGCTGTCTGGGCGCCGATACCCAAACATTGCTGGCGGCGCATCTGAACCATGGCAAGCGGATGGTCGCTCGAATGGACGCTGGCAACGCCGATCTGATCGTTGCCGAAGGCACGCCCGCCGCGTTGCGCGCCAGCAGTTGGGATGCAGCGGCGCTGCACCAACGCAACCGCGATGCAGCAATCGTTCTGATCGGTCCGTTCGGCCAGAGCGGGCCGCAGGCCGATTGGCCGGCAAGCGACCTTTCGTTGTTCTGCGCCAGCGGCATCGCCCGCCTGCTCACCGGTCAGGTCGATGATCTGGACGAAGCGCCAATGCGGCCGGCCGGCGAACAGGCGGCGTTTATCGGCGGGCTCGCCGCCGCTTGTGCCGGCATGCACGCGGCGTTGTTGGGCGGTGCGGTGATCGATGTATCGGTCCACGAAGCGCTGGCGACCCTGGCGATAACCGAGCTTGCCCGCGCCGGGCTTGGCCGGCCGGCCTGGCCGCGCCGGCGGCTGGCCGATGGCAATGGTGCTACGGTGACGATCTTGCCGGCGCGCGACGGCTATGTTGCGGTCTCGCCGCGCGAAGACCGGCAATGGGCGGCCTGGCTGGGCGTGATGGGATCGCCGGCTTGGGGCCGCGAGCCGCGTTTTGCCCGCAAACCCGACCGGGTCGAAAACTGGGATGCGCTGCACGCCTTGATGTCCCAATGGAGCCGCGCGCATGACAAGCAATGGATCGCCGATGCGGCGCAAGCCGCCCATATGCCAAGCTTTCCGCTGCGCGAACCGGGCGAATCGCTGGATTCGGCGCAGCTCTAAGGGCGCGGTTTCTTTCGTGCGCGGACGGTGAACGGCGTGAAACTGAAGGCGCCGGGCTCGCCGTTCGCCGCAACCCAGACGCCGGCGGGCGCGGCAAAGCCCGCCGCTTCGGCGGGCGTATTGCCGCTGGATGGGGTCCGGGTGCTGGATTTTAGCTGGGTCATCGCCGGCCCGACCGCGACCCGCTATCTGGCGGCGATGGGCGCGGATGTCATCAAGGTGGAAGCGCCGGGGCGCGGCGACCCCGGCCGCGCCACCGAATTGCACAATGTTCTGGGCCAGGCCAAGCGCGCCATCGTCTTGAACCTCAAATCGCGCGATGGCGTGCGCATCGCCAAGTCGCTGGCGGCGCGTTGCGATATCGTGATCGAAAATTTCGGTTCCGGCGTCATGCAGCGCTTTGGACTGGGTGCCGAAGCATTGCAGGCCGAAAATCCGGGATTGATCTATATCTCGGCTTCCGGGCTTGGCCGTAGCGGCCCCGAATCGCACGCGGTCGCCTATGGCACCCTGTTGCAATGCTATGCCGGGTTTGCCGGGCTGAACAGCCACGCCGGTAACGCGCCCCGGGTTGGCATGGCCTGGCTCGACCCGATGTGCGGGCTCCAGCTTGCCTTCATCGCGGCGGCGGCGCTATGGCGCAAACGGGCCAGCGGTCACGGCTGCCGCGTCGATTTTTCGATGATCGAAGCCATGCTGTGGACCATGGCCGAACCGCTGCTGGCAGCGCAGCTTGGCGCGCCGGCCCGGATTCCGGGCGGCATTCACGCGATGGCTGGCGACGATGGCTGGATTGGAATTTCGGCCGACAGCGACGCGCAATGGCGCTCGCTTTGCGCGCTGGTTCCGGGCCTGGCGGCG
>PTKA01000044.1 GCA_002937525.1 Alphaproteobacteria bacterium MarineAlpha10_Bin3 | reverse complement strand
TTCCGCAGTCGCTTCGGGTCATTATTCCGCCACTGACCAGTCAGTATCTCAATCTGACGAAGAACTCCTCGCTGGGCGTCGCCATCGGCGCCACCGAAATCGTATCCGTGTGGATGGGCACAACATTGAACCAGGCGGGCCAGGCGGTGGGGATCATCGCCATCACAATGGCCTTTTATATGACGATCAGCTTGCTCACATCCGCCTTCATGAATTGGTACAACAAGCGCATCGCGCTGACGGAGCGTTAGGCATGCCTGTCGTAGAACCCTTTGTGCGCACGGAGCACTGCCCCGACCTGCCGCCGCCACGCGGCCAGACTGGCATCGTTCATTGGATACGGGTAAATCTGTTTTCGAGCCCGTTCAATGCGGTACTGACGATCGCGTCGCTGTATCTGGTTTATGTGACGGTCGTGCCGCTCTTTACCTGGGGTGTCCTGAACGCCGATTGGACGTCGCCGAACAATCTGGACCGGGCGTGCCAGTCAGAGGGCGGCGCCTGCTGGTCCTTCATCATCGTGCGGTTCAATCAATTCATGTACGGCTTTTACCCGCATGAGGCGCGATGGCGGGTCGATACCGCGTTCGCTATATTGGTGATCTCGCTTGCCGCCCTGATGATCGAACGGGTGCCGTACAAGAAATATATCGGGCTGTTCGTGATCGTCATCTACCCATTTCTGGCTTATTTCCTGTTTTTGGGCGGCGGGGTGCTGGAAGAAGTCGATACCGGGCAGTGGGGCGGATTGTTCCTGACCCTGGTGCTCGCCGTCGTACCGATTGCGGTGTCGCTGCCTTTTGGCACCCTGCTGGCGCTGGGGCGGCGTTCGGAGATGCCGATCATCCGCTCGGTGTGTATCTGCCTGATCGAACTGCCGCGCGGCGTGCCGCTGATCACGGTCCTGTTCATGTCGTCGGTTGTCCTACCACTGTTTCTGCCGCCGGGCACTTATTTCGATAAAGTGCTGCGGGTGCTTGTCGGCATGTCGTTTTTCGCCGCCGCTTATATGGCGGAGACCGTGCGCGGCGGATTGCAGGCGATTCCCCGCGGACAATACGAAGCGGCGCAGGCCATGGGGCTCAGCTATTGGAAGATGATGGGACTGGTGATCCTGCCGCAAGCGTTGAAGATCATGATTCCCGGTATCGTCAGTTCCTTTATCGGCCTCTTCAAGGACACGACGCTGGTCGTCGTTGTTGGGCTGCTTGACATGCTGAACGTCATCACCGCGGCGACGGCGCATTCCAACTGGCTGGGCACCAATATCGAAGGGTACGTCTTTGCCGCATTCGTCTACTGGGTTTTTTGCTTCAGCATGTCACGGTACTCGATCTATCTCGAACACAAGCTGCATACCAGCCACTAGAGGTAAAATTCATGGCAAACCCCGACATCCAGCCGAGCGGAGCGTCAGGTGTTAGCGAAGACGCCGCGATCCAGATTATCGGCATGCATAAATGGTACGGTGATTTTCATGTCCTGAAGGACATCGACCTTACCGTCTATAGAGGCGAGCGTATCGTCATTTGCGGCCCGTCCGGTTCGGGTAAATCAACCTTGATCCGCTGTATTAACCGGCTGGAAGAACACCAGCAAGGTCAAATCATTGTTGAAAACATCGAGTTGACCAACGACCTCAAGGGAATCGATGCGATCCGCCGCGAGGTCGGCATGGTGTTCCAGCATTTCAACCTGTTTCCACATCTGACGGTTCTGGAAAACCTGACCCTTGCGCCGATCTGGGTGCGCAAGGTTGCCAAGGCGGAAGCCGAGGAAATGGCCATGGAGTATCTGGAGCGGGTGAAAATTCCCGAGCAGGCGCTCAAATTTCCCGGCCAGCTTTCCGGCGGACAGCAGCAGCGTGTCGCGATTGCGCGCTCATTATGCATGAACCCCCGGATCATGCTGTTCGACGAACCGACCTCGGCGCTCGATCCGGAGATGATCTCCGAGGTGCTGGACGTCATGGTCAGTCTCGCGGAATCGGGCATGACGATGCTCTGTGTCACCCATGAGATGGGCTTCGCGCGGAAGATCGCCAATCGGGTAATGTTCATGGATGAAGGCGAGATTATCGAGCAGAACGAGCCGGAAGAATTCTTCAACAACCCGAAATCCGAACGCACCAAGCTGTTCCTCAGTCAGATCCTTTCCCACTAAAGCAGATCGAGTTGGCGAGGAAGTGCGTCGTTAGGCGTCGTCTTGTCCCAAAGCGATGGACCGTCATTGCGGATATCGTTGACCGCGCGGCCGACAGGATAAGCGATCAGCGACCCGCCATAGGGGCGCATCAGCGTGGCCGCCGCGCCGGGTTCGCCGCTTAACCAGGCGTCGAAATCTCCAGGCGCCAGAATGACCGGCATCCGGTGATGGATATCGCGAATCTGGTTGTTGGCATCGGTCGTAACGATGGCGCAGGTTTCAAGTTCGCTGCCCTCGGTCGTCTGCCAGTGCTCCCAAATGCCGGCGAAGGCGAACAGCGCGTTATCCGCCATGGCAATTCGGTAAGGCTGTTTGGACCCGTCCGGGACCGCGTGCCATTCGTAGAACCCATCGGCGGGAATCAGGCAGCGCCGGCGTTTGAAGGCGTTGCGAAAAGCCGGTTTTTCGGCCACGGTCTCGGCCCGCGCATTGATGAGCGGCCGGCCCGCCGACACCGCTTTGGCCCACGACGGGACCAGGCCCCACCGGACCAGGACCAGTTCGCGGCGTCCCGACACGCCGTTGCGCAGCACCGGGACCGGCTGGGTCGGGGCGATATTGTAACGCGCCGCAAGATTAGGCCGGGCGTCGAAGGCGAACAGCCGCTCAACACTCTCCAGCGGCGTCGTCAGACTATAGCGCCCGCACAAAACCCTTACCCGTGATAGAAGGGCCGCCCCGCGCCCCGGAACCAGAGCCGGACGAGGTGGCGGCGCTGTGCTGGATCGGGCCAGTCCTCGAAGGCGGTCCGCCGATGGCCGATCCGCCGGTTGTCGACGATCTGTATCTGGCCCGGCTCGAAATCGAATTCCCGGCCCACGCCGTCCTCGTTGATGACCGCGGCCAGCGCGTGCAGCGCCCGCTGCCCAAGTTCGTCGATCTCCTCGCCGGCAACCTTGTAGCCATTTTGAATAATCGAATCGAAAAACCGCACCCGTATCAGATCACCGTCATAGCTAAACACTGGATAGCGGCTGAACAGGTCCGGATCGTCGGGTGCATGTTCTTTCTGGCGGTCGAAGCAGAACGGCCGATACAGCCGCGCCAGCAATTCCGGGTCGCGCTGCAACAGTTTGTTGTGTGCGGTCTGAAAGCTTACGATCCCGCTGACGCCGCCCGACATTGCCGTCTTCAGGCACAGCAAAGCGACATAATCCGGCGGCGTGTTAAAGGCGTTATCGACGTGATAATCCTGCCCCGCCTTGGTGATCGAGGAACGCACGCCACTGCCCGGCGTGTTCTTCTTGCCGGTATCGCGAACGTCGTATTTCATCGTGCCATCCCATTTCTGCGCGGCGGCGGGCTCTATCATATTGCCGAGCAGCCAGTACAGCGCCACCGCCGTATCGGGTTCTAGCGCCTCGACCGGAAGCCGGTGGATGAGGACAAAGCCGAAGCCATGGCGCAATATATTCCGCACCTCGCCCATCATCGCGCGGCATTCAGGCAACTCGAAATCGTCCGGCCGCAAGGCCAGCAACGGCAACGGATTGGCGTCCAGAAGTGCCGCCAGCGCCAGCAATTCGTCACGGCAAGCCGCGCTGACCGGCACGACACCGGCATCCGCGGGAAGCTTATCGTTAGTCCAGGCAATAGGATTGTCGTCGATTTCACGCAACATCGTCGGCGTCGCCGCCTCGCCAGAATTCATGGATTAATCCTCCCCTGCCGCCAACTATATAGTAGCGTCGCGATTGGCCGGGTCAACTTGGTTCAAGACGGTGTCCCGCCGCCGATCACTTCGAGCTGATCGGGCGGCGAATAGAAATACGAACCGGGCCTGAAATCGTAACCGAGGTCGCCGAGCAGCCTTCGCTGTCGCGGCGTGCAGCGTTCCCTTACATCCGATATGGAAGCAAAATCATACCACCGTACAAACATTTGGCAGTAATTATAGAGCAGGGTTTTGCGTCCCTTCCCGGCATGGTTCGGGGCCGGTCCGTGCCACAGGGAATGCGCGAAGAGATAACAATCCCCCGCCTTGCCGGTCAACTGCACGGTGCCCGGCGCATGTGGGTTCAGGGCCGTGTTGTCTTCGGGGTAAGGCCGCAGATGACTGCCCGGATATACGGTGAAGTTGCCGCAATCGGTCCCGGTTATGTCGGAAAGCAGATACATCGCCTTCATGGCCAACGGCAGACTGGTTTCAGTGACGCGGATTCGGCGCAAGGCCTCGCCGCCATCGGTATGCGTGTAGCCCGGAAATTCGTCGGTTGAGGCCCGCACGATCGCCTGCGACATACTGAACAGGATATAGGGACCCATGATATCGACGATCAACTCAAAGATTTCCGGACGGTCGATCAGGGCGATGAAAGCATCGTGATACGACAGGATATCGCGGCGGTCCATAAAACCTTCCGGGTCCTGATCGGGGGTCTGTTCGACCCAGCCGTAATGGCCGCGCGGCAGTTCGCCCGGGCGCGGTTCGTAGCCAGGCACCTTGCGCATCGCATCGATCTCATTGCTGAACAAAGTGACCTCGTCGGGGCTCAAAACCTGCTCAAGCTGGATGTAGCCGTCGGTCACCCATTTTACGCGCTGTTCCTTGGTAAGCTTTCGCACGGTGAACAAAACTCCTTCATCGGCCTCGAACCCTTAATCGATGGTGGCACGCTTTCATCGTCACTATCAACCATAAGCCAGTGCGGGTAGAATTCATGGACAAATTACGACACCAGAGGAGATCGACATGAACGAAGCGCATTTCAGACAGCAGCTCCAGGACGAAGGATACAGCGATGCTGAACCGCTTGAATGCGAGGCAAATATGGCCAAGGAAATGCATGTTCACGACTTTTCCGCCTCTGTCCTGGTGCTCAAGGGAGAGTTCACTCTGGTAACCGAGGATGGTTCCGTTACCCACCGGCCAGGAGAAACCTGCAAACTTGCCGCCGGAACACTTCATGCCGAGCAAACCGGTGCGGATGGTGCCACGATTCTGATCGGCAAGAAGTAACGCCAAGAACCGTCTTCGGTTCCGGCCGCGCACCAGGCCGCAAATAACGAATTTCGAGTAGCCGGAGAAACCGCCCATGCAAATCGCAGGAACAACGGCCATCGTTACCGGCGCCGCATCGGGCTTGGGCCGGGCGACGGCGGAACTGCTGGCGTCCGCTGGCGCCAAGGTCGCCGGGTTCGATATCGCCGTTGCGGACGCCGGAATGGACGATGACGGCATCCTGCGCCACCCCTGCGACGTGACCAGCGAATCCAGCGTACAGGCAGCATTGGCCGCATCGGAATCGGCATTGGGACCGGCGCGAATCCTGGTCAACTGCGCCGGCATCATGGAAAGCCGCCGAATGCTTGGCCGCGACGGCGTGATGCCGCTGGACCATTTTCGCCGTCTGATCGACGTGCATCTGATTGGCACGTTCAATATGATCCGGCTGTTCGCCGACAAGGCCCGGCATCTCGATCCCCTATCCGAGGACGGCGACCGGGGCGTGATCGTCAACACGTCCTCGATATTTGGACTGGAAGGACAAATCGACGCGGTTTCCTATTCCGCGGCGAAGGCGGGCATCGCTGGCATGACTTTGCCATTGGCGCGGGAGCTGGCGCGCGAAGGGATCCGCGTCGTCGCCATCGCCCCTGGAATCTTCGAAACTCCGATGGTGACGAGCCTGCGCGAGACCGCGCGTGAGCAGATATTGGACGCCGTGGCCTTTCCAAAACGGATGGGAAAACCACGCGAATATGCCCAACTTGTCCGTCATATCTGTGAAAACAATATGCTGAATGGCGCGGTAATCCGCATCGACGCGGGCATCCGGACGTGATCGCCAGGAGCCCGATGCGCCCCATTTACTGGACAGAATTAGCGGCTATTTAGGCGAAAATCCGGGTTCGCAGTTCGGCTGTCACTACATTGTCACTCGTGAGATTCGCCGCAATTCGGTATATTGCGCCGCCGATAGAAAATGGAGTCGCACAATGGTGGAGGATTATTCAAGCTGGACGTTGGTCGGCCTGGTTCAGCGTCAGGCTGAGGCCCATGGCGCGCGTGAGTTCATGTCTTTCGAACATGGCACGACCCTCACCTTTTCCAGTCTGCACCGCGACAGCGACGATCTGGCGCGCAAACTGGGCGGTCTGGGCGTAACGCCGGGCGACCTGGTCATGGTCATGCTCAAAAACCGTATTGAATTCATCCTGGTCATGTGGGCGATCATGAAGCTTGGCGCCATTTTTGTGCCGATCAACACGGAGCTCAAAGGCGCCTTTCTGCAACACCAGATGCGCAATGCCGAACCGCGCGTGGTCTTCCTCGACGCGGTGCTGGGCGATGCCTTCGATGCGGTTATCGGCGGCAACGAAAACCTGGTGGCCACGATCTATGTCGCTGGCGATGTGCCGGACCGGCGCCCGGACGTTCTGTCCGGGGTGCCGGCCATGACGTTCGAGGAATTCTCCGGCCTTGCCGCGCACCAAGGCGATGTCCTGGTCACTCCCAAGCCCCAGGACATCGCCTGCATCATGTACACATCGGGCACCACCGGGCCTTCGAAAGGCGTGCTGATGCCGCACGCCCACTGCTATTTATTCGGTCACGGCATGGCCCGTACCATGGCGATGACGCAACTGGATTGCCAGTATATCTGCATGCCCTTGTTCCATGTGATGGGCCTGATGTTGCAGGTATTCAGTTCGTTGATTACCGGGTCGCGGGTTTATTGCATCGAACGGTTTTCGCCGAGCCGCTGGCTCGATGACGTGCGCGCTTGCAAGGCTACGGTATCGAACGCGCTTGGCGTTATTCCCGAATTTTTATTCAACACGCCCGAATCCGAATTCGACCGCGACCATCGACTGCGCACGGTCCTGGCCGTCCCCATCGCCGCCGAATGGGGCGTCGCCATGGAAAACCGCTTCGGCTTCAAATTCATCCAGGCTTATGGCATGACCGAAATCAATATCCCCTGCTATACCAACGCCGACGATCCGCTTTTGCCCGGCATGGCCGGCCGTATCCTGGACGAATATTTCGACGTGCGGATCGTCGATGCGCAAACCGACGCCCCCTTGCCGCAAGGCGAGATCGGCGAAATCATCGTCCGCCCGAAAATCCCCTTCTGCTTCAACCAGGGTTATTACCGGATGCCGGAGCGAACCGTCGAAACCTGGCGTAATCTGTGGTTCCATACCAGCGACGCTGGCTATTTCGACGAAGAAGGGCGGCTGTATTACGCCGACCGGATCAAGGACCGTATTCGACGGCGTGGCGAGAATATCTCGTCGTTCGAAATCGAACAGGTCTTGAACAACTATCCCGGAATCCAGGAAAGCGCCGTGGTGGGCATCAGGATCGAGGGCGCCGGCGGCGAGGACGAGGTCAAGGCCTATATCGTCACTGAAGGCGGCGCCAGCATCGATAATGTCGCCTTGCTGGATTATTGCGTCGAACAAATTCCCCGTTTCGCCGTACCGCGCTTTATCGAAGCGGTCCAGGCGCTGGCCAAGACCGCCACCAACAAAATTCAAAAAGAACCGTTGCGGCAAGCCGGCGTCACGCCGGGCACCTGGGACCGGGAATCGGTCGGCTATAAAATTGCCCGGCGCGTATAGACCAGCACCGAAATCCGGGCCGTCGATACGGCGGCGCAAAAGGCCGGGCGGGCGGAAGAACTGGCCGGTAGCGTCAGCACATCGCTGATGCGGAGCTGACGATCAAAGCGCGTTATTGAGGCGTTCCACCGCGTCGGCGTAGTCCCGCATGAAATCGTAAACGACGGACCGCGCGGATTGTTCGCTATTCATCAGGCCGACAGCCTGGCCCACATAATAAGTCGCCAACGCCTGGGCGCCCTCGTGACCGCGCTCCGCCAGCTTGTCGATCTTCGCCATGGCCGGACGGCTGAGCACCATTTGCAGCGGCATCGGCAGTGGCTCCGGCGCATCCTTGGCGGACCACGCATCGGTCCAGGCGGATTGCAACTGGCGCGTCGGTTTGCCGGTGCGGCTGCGCGAGCGCACGGTATTTCGCGAACTCGCGGCCAGCATTTTCCGCTTCACCGTGGGTGTCGTTTCCGCCTCCACCGTCGTCAGCCAGACCGAACCGGCCCACGCACCGGCCGCCCCCATCGCCATACAGGCGGCCATCTGGCGTCCGGTCGCAATACCGCCAGCCGCGAGTACTTCGATGCCGCCA
>PTKA01000439.1 GCA_002937525.1 Alphaproteobacteria bacterium MarineAlpha10_Bin3 | reverse complement strand
TGCGATTTCAGCGCGGTGCCCGCGGCGGCAATGCTCAGGAATGTTAATAAAGGTTAAGGATAAAACGAAACGCCGATGCGATTGGCGATAAAGTTTTAACTATCCAATTGCGTGTATTTAATGCGCCGCACCGGCCCCGGCTGGTTGTGCCGGGGCGCAATAAGCTTATATCAAGGCGTTATGGAAGCTTTGGACATCAACGCCGCGCCGGCAGATCTGCTGGGGATGGATCGCGGCGAGCTGGAAAGCATGGCCGAGGCGATGGGCGAGCCGGCCTATCGGGGGCGGCAGGTCTATCAATGGATCTATCAGCGCGGCCTCACCGACTTCAGCCAGATGCTGAACCTGCCAAAGTCGATGCGCGAACGGCTGGCGGCGCAATACCGCATCGGGCGGCCGGCAATCGACGCCAACCCGGTCTCGGTCGATGGCACCCGAAAATGGCTGTTGGGGTTTGGCGACCACACCCAGGCCGAAATGGTCCTGATCCCCGAACGCACCCGTGGCACGCTGTGCATTTCCAGCCAGGTCGGCTGCACATTGACCTGCACCTTCTGCCATACCGGGACGCAGCGCCTGGTGCGCAACCTTACGGCCGGCGAAATTGTCGGGCAGTTCGCGCTGGCGCGCGATGCGCTCGGTCTTTGGCCGGCATCGCGGGCGACCGACAAGCTCACCAACGTCGTGATGATGGGGATGGGCGAACCGCTGTATAATTTCGACAATGTGGCCAAGGCGCTGCGCATCGTCATGGATGGCGACGGATTGTCGATGTCGCGCCGCGGGGTGACCTTATCGACATCGGGCGTGGTGCCGGGCATCCGCCGCTGCGGCGAGGAGCTGGGCGTCATGCTGGCGATCTCCTTGCATGCGGTGCGCGATGAGTTGCGCGACGAACTGGTGCCGATCAACCGCAAATGGCCGATTGCCGTATTGCTCGATGCGTGCCGCGAATACCGCGCGGCGTCGAACGCACGGCGGATCACGTTCGAATATGTGATGCTGAAGGACGTCAACGATTCGCCGGCCGATGCGCGCGAACTGATCCGGTTGATCGAGGGCATTCCCTCGAAAATCAATCTGATCCCGTTCAATCCATGGCCGGGGGTGGCGTTCGAATGTTCCAGCGACCGCACCATCGAACGGTTCGTCGGCATCCTGCGCGACCGGGGCGCGGTGGCAACGATCCGCAGCCCGCGCGGCCGTGATATATTTGCCGCCTGCGGGCAACTAAAATCCGATAGCGTGCATAAGCGCGCCAGGGTGGCGGCGGAATAAACCAGCCGGCAATTCAAGGGGAACGTACCAACATGGCGGAACAAGAAACGGCATTGATCGTTGGCGCGGGGCGGGGCCTGAGCGCCTCACTGGCGCGGCTGTTCGCGAAAGAGGGCATGAAGGTCGCGCTGGCGGCCCGTAACACTGGCAAGCTGGTCGGGCTGGCGGCCGATACCGGGGCGGCCGTCCATGCCTGCGACGCCGTCGATCCGGCGTCGGTCGAAGCATTGTTCGCCGTTGTCACCGGCGATTTCGGCGCCCCCAATATAGTCGTCTACAACGCCAGCAACCGGGGCGGGCGCGGCCCGATAACCGAACTCGACCCGGACGCGGTCCGCAACGCGCTTATGATTAGCTGTTATGGCGGATTTCTGGTCGCCCAGGCGGCGGCCAAACAGATGGTGCCGGCCGGCGGTGGCACGATTTTGCTGACCGGCGCCTCGGCCAGCGTCAAGGGCTATCCGAACTCGTCGTCTTTCGCGATGGGCAAGTTCGGGCTGCGCGGGCTGGCCCAGAGCCTGGCGCGCGAATTACAGCCCAAAAACATCCATGTCGCCCATTTCGTCATCGATGGCGGCATCGCCTTGCTGGATGGCGCGGACAAACGCGCGGCTTCGCGCGGTCCGGACGGCACCCTTGATCCGGACGCCATCGCGCAATCCTATCTCCAGATCCACCGCCAGCACCGCAGCGCCTGGACCTGGGAAATCGAACTGCGCCCCTGGGTGGAGAAGTTCTAACGCCGCTCAGTGATATTCGGCCGCTTTGGCCAACGCCGCCTTGACCGATGCGATGCCCGATCCCGGCGCCTTGCAGGCGGCCAGAATAATGGCTTCGCGTTCGATGATTTTGGCCGCCGCGGCGGGGATATCGCGTGCCACATCATGCGGAACGACGACCGCGCCATGCTGGTCGGCATGGATCAAATCGCCCGATTGCACCGCCATTGCGTTGACCGTCACCGGCTTGCCGAAATCGACGATATGCACATGGCCGTGCGACGGGCCGATATTGCCGGCCAGAAGCTGAAACCCATCGGCGCAATCGGGCAGATCGCGAATGCTGCCATTGGTGACAACGCCAAGACAGCCGATCGCCTTATGAATGTTGGTATTGACCTCGCCACAGAAGGCGCCGAATCCATGCAGGCCGTCGATGTCTTCG
>PTKA01000438.1 GCA_002937525.1 Alphaproteobacteria bacterium MarineAlpha10_Bin3 | reverse complement strand
CGCTGGCCGACGCGCTGCCGGACGCCGCCGTGGGCGCCGCCAACGGCGCCAACACGACGGCGGTGTTTTCCGGCGTCGATCCCGCCACCGGCCGGGGGTATCTGTATCTGGAAACGCTGGGCGGCGGTTTTGGCGGCCGCAACGACCGCGACGGCACCGACGGCGTCCAGGTGCATATCACCAACACTTCGAACCTGCCGGTCGAGGTCATCGAAACCGAATATCCGCTGCGGGTCGACAGCTATGGCCTGATCGCGGATTCGGGCGGTGCGGGACGCTACCGCGGTGGCATGGGCATCCGCCGCGTCATCGGCCCGGTCGGCCATGACTGTATTTTCAACGGCGCGGGCGAGCGTTTCCGCCACCGGCCCTGGGGGATATTCGGCGCCGATCCAGGCGCATCCGGCCGGTTCGCGCGGATTGACAACGACGGCGCGGAACAGCCGCTCGACATCAAGCCGGCCGGCGTGACGCTGGCGGCGGGCGACCGGATCGTCGTCGAGACGCCCGGCGCCGGCGGATACGGCCCGCCGGAATCCCGCGCGGCGGACGCCATTGCGCGCGACGCGGCCAGCGGCAAGTTCAGCCCCGGCTATCTGCGCCGCTACTATTGACGCTTTTCGGCATCAATCCTTGGGATTGCTGAGCCGGTCGATCTGCGCTTGCAATGCGTCCAGCTTGCGGGTCAAGGCGTCGATCTGATCGTCTTCCGGTTCGGGCTTGGGCGCTTTCGCCGCGCCGTTTCCACCGCCGAACGGATTGAACGTCGCCATCGCCTGTTCGAACACCGCCTTGTTCTTGGCACCGATCTTCTCGAACCTGTCGAGGGGCAGGGCGCCGCCAAGCGTATCGCGCAGGGCGTCGCGGAGTCCGGCCTGATTCTGCACGAAACTGGCCATGGTCCGTTCCAGATAGTCCGGCAGGATCGACTGCCGCATCGCATCGCCATAGCAGCCGATGAGCTGGCGCAAGAATTCGATCGGCAGCAGGTTCTGGCCCTTGGCTTCCTCCTCGACGATAATCTGGGTCAGCACCGAGCGGGTGATATCGTCGCCGCTTTTCGCGTCGTAAACGACGAAGTCGATCCCGTCCTTGACCATCTGGCAGAGATATTCGAGCGTGACATAGCTGCTTGTAGCGGTGTTGTAGAGCCGCCGGTTGGCGTATTTCTTGATCGTAACCGGGGCACCGTCCTTGCCTTTATCGTCCGCCATATATCCTCGCCAAAGGGCTGTAACACCATCTTGGGGTAGACGCATATCACCACGGCGGCGCGCGATCAAAGGAATTGCTGCACTGCAACGCGGGCGCCCGCCGGCCTAACCCTGCCGTTTCGCCAGCTCGCCGCGCGCCCGTTCAACCCAGCAGCTCACGCCGTTGGCGATGATCTCGTCGTTGAAATCGTAGCGCGGCGCGTGGACGAACTGGTCGCCGCCTTCCAGGCCGTTGCCGATGAAGGCGTAACAGCCCGGCACTTTTTCCAGAAAGAAGGAAAAATCCTCGCCGCCCGGCAGCGGGTTGAGATTGGGATCGACTTTGGCCTCGCCAACCGCGGCGCGGGCCGCGGCGATGGCGATATCGGTCTGCTCCTTCCAGTTGACGGTCGCCGGATAGCCCTTGGTATAGGTCGCCTCGACCGTGCAGCCATGCGCGGCCGCGATCGACGCGGCCATGTCCAGCAGACGGCGTTCCATCAATTCGCGCACATGCGGCTTGAAACTGCGCGCGGTGCCGCCGACGAAGACCTCGCTCGGGATGATGTTGAGCGCCCCCTTGTCGCCGGCCGCAATATGACCGAGGCTGATGACGGCGGTGTCGAGCGGGTCGGTATTGCGGCTGACGATGGTTTGCAGCGCGATGGTGAACTGTGCCGCCGGCATGGTCGGGTCGGTGCCCTGATGCGGCATCGAGCCATGGCCGCCGGACCCCTTGAAGAGTGCCGTCCAGCGGTCGCTCGCGGCCAAGGTCGGACCGTGCCGCAGGCCGATATGGCCTTTCTCGATGCCCGGCATGTTGTGCAGCCCGTGATCGCGTCGCAGGGGAACTTGTCGAACAAGCCGTCCTCCATCATTGCCTTGGCCCCGGCCCGGCCTTCCTCCGCCGGCTGAAAAATGAAATGCACGGTGCCGTTGAATTCGTCCGATTCGGCGAGGAACCGCGCCGCGCCCAGCAGCATCGCCGTATGCCCGTCATGGCCGCAGGCGTGCATCTTGCCGTCATACACCGAGCGATGGTCGAATTCGTTGCGTTCCTGGATGTAAAGCGCGTCCATATCGGCGCGCAGCCCGATGGCGCGGTTCGAATCGCCGCGCTTGAGCGTGCCCACGACGCCGGTCTTGTCCAGGCCGCGATCGACCGCCAGCCCCCAGGATTCAAGCCGCGCGGCGACGATATCGGCGGTGCGGTTTTCCGCATAGCAGCCCGTTGAAAAAGTCACCATTGG
>PTKA01000437.1 GCA_002937525.1 Alphaproteobacteria bacterium MarineAlpha10_Bin3 | reverse complement strand
TGGTAATTTAATTTGGGTAATCAATCATGTTCAGCGGAACTGTATTGCGGCCGGCAGGGCTTGGGTCCGGGCAAGATGACCGCTGTTTCAAGACACAGGCTGAGGCTATCCGCTTGGGCCGCCGCGCTGAAAATGATATCTGGGAGATTGCCATCGAATGATACCTTTTGTCATTCGCCGCGTCGTTAATCTGGTCCCGGTTCTGTTCGTCCTGACGGTCGTCGTCTTCGGGTTCGTGGAACTGCTGCCGGGCGACACCATCGACTACATCATGGGCGATGGAAGTGTCGATAATCCCGAAGTTCGCAACGCCGTGACGAAGGAACTCGGGCTGGATCGGCCAATTTACGTGCGATACGGCAAATGGTTGCTTCGGGTCATGCGAGGCGAACTGGGTAAATCCCTGGTCACGAGGCGCGATGTCACCCTGGAACTTTTCGATCGTATTCCGGCCACGGTCTATCTTGCCTTGAGCGGCATGGTGCTTTCAATGCTGATCGCAATTCCACTCGGCACCTTGGCGGCCGTTAAACGAAACACCTGGGTCGATAAAGCTATTCAGGTTTTCTTGCTTCTTGGAATCTCCATTCCTGAATTCTGGTTCGCGATCATGGCAATTCTATTGTTCGCACTCCAACTCGGTTGGTTGCCGTCTTCGGGTTACACCAGCCCGCTCGAGAATCTGCCTGAAAGCATAACGTTTTTGATTCTTCCGGCGGTGGCGATTGGCCTTCGCCAGGCTGCCTACACGACCCGTCTGACGCGCTCCAGCATGCTGGACGAGATGAACAAGGAGTATGTTGACACCGCGCGTTCGCTCGGGTTCAGCGAGTCGCGGGTAATGTACAAATACACACTCCGGAACGCCATGATCCCGACCCTCACCATTAGCGGGTTGCAATTCGCCGACCTCTTGGGCGGCACGGTCGTGCTCGGCTTCTTTGTCGTCATCATCAATCTTCTGGTCGATATCGCGTACCGCATGCTTAATCCGCGCGTCGAACTATCATAGACGCGCTTGGCTGTGCGCCCGCAAATTGCCGTCCCGGATCAATCGCGATCAAATCGCCACCCTGTCGGTGGGTCTGGGGTTACGGGAAAAGCCGACCAACACGACGCGACAGCCGACATCGCTATTTGGCCGACATCGCTATTTGAATGTCAGTTATCGGCGGTAGAGCAGAAGAGGATCGCGAAGCGCCAATCGGTCGCGAATAGCAAAACCCGGACATCGGAGCCCCCTCATCGAAGGCTTCGCCGTCGCTGACAAGGGCTGTGATTGCGATGATTTCGTTGAAATGATTGAAAATTCCAGCGCAACCGCCGTTATCCCACCGGGAAAACCGCCCGAATATGAGGCCGTATGACAAGCATATCCATACAGAACGAAACCTCGTCGAACGCTTCTTCCAGAAAATAAAAACTGCCGCCGCATCGCCGCCCGCTGCGAACGCCGCGCCCGGAATTACCTGCCATGCGATAACTCGTAGCGGCAATCATTTGGCTCAAATATTTGAGAATGCCCCCCGGGGGACGGCGAGGATCATGTCGGCGGCTTTTTCCGGATCGGCATCTCCGAACACCAACACCGGCGCATGCCCCCCCAGTTCCATGGTCGCCGGTTTTAGCAATTCACCCGCCATGCGGCTCAGGGTTCCTTCCGGGAAAAACACAATGGGCCGGCCGCTTTGCACCAGCCGCTGAATGGCCCCGGCATCGGCAAGGGACTTGCCGACATCGAAACGCTCGACAAAGTGGCTGCCGAGGCGGGCTAGGAAATTGCGCGTGATCGGGTTTTTGGACAACTCGGCCTTGGCGACGAAATGCAAAGGTTCCCCCATGGCGTAAGCCAGCAACGCGCCATCCAGATAACTGGAATGGTTGCAGGTCAGGATGATCGGGCCGGCGCCACGGATATTTTCCAGCCCGTCGGTGGTCACTTTTATTCGGGCGATGGAAAATAGAATGGAAAGCGTGCCGCGAACCAGGCTCCAACGCCAGCCTTCGCCGGGCAGCAAGGCAACGCCTAGCCAGGCAAGGGGCGCCAGAATGACGATCGCCGCACCCACATAAACGGCGAATGCCTTGCCGCCGAGCCGTCTGGCGCCACGCCTGGCTATCGAGGCATATCCGGAGACGGCGATTTTGAAAATTTGCCATCGAAGCGAGGCCGGTCCTGCGTCGATGCGGCCGGTCTCGAACAACCGGCGCGCCGCCCCGCGCCGGATTTTGCCGCTCGAAGTCTTGGGCACCGTGCGCGGCGCTACCAGCAGGACCCGATCCGGCGGCGTGCCTGCGATGTCGGTCGTGCGGCCATTTATTTCGCGCTCCAATGCGGCCCCTGCCGCTTCGCCGCGCTGCCGTGTTTCCGCCATGACAATCAGGCGCTCGGTTCCGGAGGCCGGATCGGGGCTGCCGAAAACGGCGATCCCGCCCGGGCGCAGACC
>PTKA01000436.1 GCA_002937525.1 Alphaproteobacteria bacterium MarineAlpha10_Bin3 | reverse complement strand
CATCTGACCGTCCTCGATTATCAGATGATCGACTTTGCCGACCCGCTTCATGCGCGACGCACGGCTCCGGAACGCCTTGTCGATGCGTTGGGTCCACAGGTCCGGCGGCTCGAAGACGTGCGAGTCGGAGGAAAGGATCAGCTTGTCTGGCACCGGCGGCCCCTGGATTGCGCCAACCTTCCCCATCCGAACGCTGGCTCCGGGGATAGCGTAGCCATTTGCGCTTTGTGCCGCAATACAGCGGCCCTGGCGTCAGGTCGAGCCGCCGTCGATCCGCAGAATCGCCCCGGTCGTGTAGCTGGCATGGTCGGACGCGAGGTAGAGTGCTGCGCCGACGATTTCGCCGGCGTCACCGCCGCGCCGCAGCGCGATCCTGGTGTCGGCGCGTTCCTGAAAAGCGTCCATGTCCCAGGCCTTGGATATGTCGGTCAGAAACGGCCCGGGCATGATGGCGTTGACCCGCACATGGGGGCCATAGGCGTTGGCGAAGGCTTCGGTCATCGCATTCAGGCCGGCCTTGGCGGCGGCGTAAAGGATGATGTTCTTGCGCGGGTGGATCGCGGCCATGCTGGAAATATTGATGATCGAACCGCCACCGCGATCGGCCATGCGCTGGCCGATCTCGGCGCAAAGCCGGAATGGCCCCTTCAGATTAACCTCCAGCACCTTGTCGTACAGCGCCTCGGGAATATCCGCCGCGCGGTCATAGAGCGGCGACATGCCGGCATTGTTGATCAGAACGTCGACCTTGCCAAAATGGCCATAAACGGCGTCGATCATCGCATTGACCTGGTCCCAGTGGCCGACATGGCAGGCATGGGCAAGGGCGCGCCGGCCCAGCGCCTCGATTTCGCGCGCGGCGGCCTGGCAGGAATCGATCCGGCGGCTGGTAATGGCGATGTCGGCACCGGCTGCAGCGAAGCCCAGCGCCATTGCGCGCCCCAGACCCCGGCTGCCGCCGGTAATCAGCACCACTTTACCGCTCATATCGATGATGTGTTTGGGCATGGCGTTGTTTTCCACTTACTGTTTGTCGGGGTAGGGCCGTTTTGTGCCGGGACGGACCGGAATACGAAACGCGTTCAAGGTCATCGACGCCGTGACGTAGAGTCCCGCCAGGCCAATCAGTTCGACCAAGGCCGCTTCGCCCAGCGCGTCCAGCGCGGCCCGGTAGGCGGCATCGTCGACCCCGTGGCGGCGCGTCAGTTGATCGGTGAAATGGTAGACGGCGGCTTCGTCGGCTTTTTCGAAGATCGGCGTGTCGCGGCGCCGGATCGTTTCGACGATGCCGGGCGCGATGCCCGCCGCCACGGCCGCCGGCCCGTGCGATGCGAAGACGATCTCGGCCGACCAGATGCGCCCGACCGTGATCGTCGCCAACTCCACCAATCTGGCTTCAAGACGCCCCTTCTTGCGCAGATACTGTTCCAGGACGGCCAGTTTTTCGGCGAATTTCGGGCTTCGCTGCCAGGCGTGAAACGGCCCGCCAAGCGGCGTGTCTTCGGGCACATCCCGGTTGTTCGGCCGATCCATGATCGCGTCGTAATAACGTCTTTGGGCTGGCGTCATGTCCTTGGGGTGCAGTGGTTCTAGTCGTGGCATCGCACTTTTTCCTTGCGCCAAGTCGCCATTGAAGGGAAGCGGCTTTGGCGATTATCATGCGCCGGGCCGCTTTGCTCTACTTTATTATTGCGGCAATGCATCAAGGAGAGCCAGATGACGCGATTTGAGATACTCGAACGAGACGACATGAACCCGGCGCAACAGCAACTTTGCGAAGAGATCGAAGCGCGCGACGGGCGGCTGCGTGGCGGTCCCTATTGGGCCTATATCCGCAACCCCGCATTCATGCGGCTGAACGACGATATGAGCCGGAATTTCCAGTCCTGTTCGCTCACCGGCCGCGAACGGCAGATTGCGGTGCTTGCGGTGGTCCGGCACTGGAATGCGGATTATCCGTGGGCGGTCCAGGTGCGGGCGTCGCTCGCCGTGGGCGTCGAACAGGCGGTCATCGATGCGATCAACGCAAGACAGCGCCCCGGCCTCGCCGATCCCGGCGAACAGGCGGCCTATGATCTGGCCCGCGAGCTGGTCGCCGACAAGGGGGTGAGCGATGCGACTTATGCCGCCGCGCAAGCGCTGTTCGGGTTGGAGAAACTGGTCGACGCGGTTGCCGCCATCGGTTTTTTCTCGATGGTGTGTTGTACCGCCAACGCATTCGATATCACGCCGCCAGATGACGCACCGGCCCGGCTTGCCGATTAAAGGCGGCATTTTACCTCTTATAGCTGAATTGGTTGCGTGGTCTTTGCCATTGCGGGCGCGGTGTAAACGCTCTAGCGCCGCGCGATTTCCGCGCCAAGCCGGGTCAGGCAGGCGCTTCGGCCAGCGCTGAAATCGCCGTCGATCCACCATTCTTCCATCGTCCGCAATATCTCGCCGACGGCCGGG
>PTKA01000435.1 GCA_002937525.1 Alphaproteobacteria bacterium MarineAlpha10_Bin3 | reverse complement strand
ATCGTGCTGCGCCCGGCGCATGGCGTTCTTATAACTTCGGCGACCTTGACCGATGGCTCCGGCGATGTCGAAGCGGATTGGGCGGCAGCCGAAGCGCGCCCCGGCGCACGGCATCTGCCGATGCCGGCGATCCGCGCCCCCGTGGCCTCGCCCTTCGACTACGCAGCCCATACCCGTGTCTTCGTCGTGACCGACGTCCGCAAAAATGATGCGCGGCAGGTGGCGGCGGCCTACCGGGTTCTGTTTCTGGCGGCGGGCGGGGGCGGGCTCGGCCTGTTCACGGCGATCGGCCGGCTGCGAGCAACCTACCGTCAGCTTCTGCAGCCGCTCGATCAGGCCGGATTGTCGCTCTACGCGCAACATGTCGATGGGCTCAATCTGGCCAGCCTGATCGATATATTTCGCGCCGAAGAAGACTCCTGCCTGCTTGGAACCGATGCGGCGCGTGACGGGATCGACATCCCCGGCCGCGCCCTGCGGCTCATCGTGTTCGACCGCGTGCCCTGGCCCCGCCCGTCGATTTTGCATCGCGCAAGGCGCAAGGCGCTGGGCGGCCGCGCCTATGACGACGCCATCACCCGCCTGCGCCTGAAACAGGCCTATGGCCGTCTGGTCAGACGGGCCACGGACCGGGGTGTCTTCGTCCTGCTCGATTCGATGATGCCGTCGCGGCTTGGCGGCGCGTTTCCCGACGGCGTTGAAATCGAGCGCGTGGGCCTGGCCGAGGCGGTTGAAGAAACCCGCAAATTCCTGTCCGGCACGGTCGAAAAACCCACTTGACGCAGCCGCCTGGCGGCATGATCTATAATCGGCCAGGGCATCGTTCGAACGCCAACGGTTTGTAAAGGACCTGCCATGATTAGCACCGAAGCCGCTTTGATCTATACGATGGTCATCGTCTCCGCCGCCGACAGCATTATGACCGATTCGGAATTGTCGGCGATCGGCGAAATTGTCCGGCATCTGCCGGTATTCGAAGAATACGATGCGAACCTGCTTCCAGAAACCGCCCGTTCGTGCGCCGAAGTACTGAGTACCGATAACGGCATGGAAACGGTACTCGAAATCATCAAGCGGTCGGTCCCCGTTGCCCTGCGGGAAACCGCCTATGCCCTGGCCATCGAAATTGCCGCCGCGGACGGATCGACCAGCCAGGAGGAATTGCGGCTGCTTGAAATGATCCGGCACCGGCTGGAAATCGACCGCCTCATCGCCGCCGGCGTGGAGCGCGGCGCGCGGGCGCGCTTCGCACGGCTGTAATCCACCGCCGCGCGTCCATACGCCGGTTTGCGCGGCGCCGGTTTATCCCCTTATCGCCTTGACCCGGCGTCTGGGGCGTTTGCCGCAGAGCAACCGCAGCGCGTCGCCGAATTCGGCGCTGTGCAGTCGCAGAACATTGTGAAACCCGGCATCGGCATCGGCTATAGGGCCAGCCGCCCGGTTGACCACGCCGCGCCCCGACGCGGTTATCGCAACGGCATTGGCGCGACCGTCCGTTTTATGGGCGGTGCGCCGGATCAGCCCGCCCTTCTCCAGCGCACGCAAAACTTGAGACGTCATCATCGCATCGCAGTTGCAATGCCGCGCCAGGGCCGCCTGCTTAACCGGTTTTCCATCGAGCGGACCGATTTCATGCAGGCCGGAAAGCAGCAGGAACTGGACCGGCGTTACGCCGAATGGCGCCAAGACGCCGCGTATCTTTTTTTGCCAGAGATTTGCCGCCTGCCATAACAGGTAGCCGTTTAGCGTGCTGGTTTCACCGGACATCGCCGCAAACTCCCCCCTGCCGCCATCGGTATTCATTATACTATGCGCGCTTATTTTTCAATGGCGGCGGCAAACGGGGCGTTTTGGGCGATACTTGCCGGGTCATGGCGGAAATTTCTGCTGAGCGCGTCGGACGAGATTCTTAACATGTTGATTTATCGCTGAAATTATTTGGCACGAAAGCTGCGAGGCAATGTAGCCGTCGAAATTCACAACAAGGTGACACCCAGAGGCGATGAAAATTACACAGCTCATTGCCGCATTGCAGAAATTTGCGGAACCGCGGGAACAGGCCACCGAAGCCGGGCTGGCGCGGCCCGACGCGTTGCCCGCCAAGCCCGTGCGCGAAGCGGCCCCGGGCAACGACATCGTGACGATCAGCCCGGAAGCGGTATTCCTGTTCGCGGCGTCACAGTTCGATCCGCAGCGCATCACCAGAAACGAAGCCAATGAGTTGGCCGATACGTTGCGCGACGGCGGTGCGATATCGCCGCGCGATCACGCCATTCTTTCAGCGCCAGTAGAACGCCGGTCCTTTGCCGGTGCAACCGCTTCCCCCCTGGCTTCGCCGGCCAATCTGACAAACGAATTTCAAGGGCAGTTGGCCTACGATATGGCGCAATCCAATATCACGGCGGTCGAAGCCGATACCCGGGCGCTTGCCATTCTGGGCCGGCTCAGCAGCCTCCGCGACG
>PTKA01000434.1 GCA_002937525.1 Alphaproteobacteria bacterium MarineAlpha10_Bin3 | reverse complement strand
CGGATCGCCCAGTGCGCGGCGTCGATCTCGGCCAGGGTCATTTTCTCGAAATCTTTCTGGTACAGCAGTTCGGTCTGGCTCCAGCTCATCGCCGCGTCGAATTCCAGTTCGGGCTCGCGCTCGCGTTCCTCGGGCGGGTCCGGGTTTCGCCCGGCCAGCGCTTCGGCCAGCCGGGGCGACAGCGGTTCTTCTTCGGGGCTGGGCGGCGCATCGATCGACGGCAGGACCAGCGACATCATCCGTTCCAGAATCCTGGGATTGCGCCAGAAGATGTGAAACGCCTGGTCGAACAACTCGCGCTGATCGCGCCGGTTGACGAATACGCTATGCAATGTCCAGTAAAAATCCGCTGCATTGGCGAGGCCGACAGCCTGCACCGAACGGATCGCATCGAGGATTGTGCCGGGTCCGATGGGCAGGCCGGCGGACCGCAAGGTGCGGCCAAAATGCATGATATTGGCCGCGATCAGCCCGTCATCGGGGCGCGGTTCCATCAAGCAGCACTCATGGCGCTCAGTTCGGCGTTGACTTCTTCCAGTATCCGGCTGGCCTCGCTGCCCTTTATCTTGGCGATATCGTCCTGGTATTTGAGCAGGGTGCCGAGCGTGTCGTTGATGCTTTGCTGGTCGAGTTCCAGCCGGTCAAGCTGGACCAGCGCGTCGGCCCAGTCGATTGTTTCGGCCACGCCGGGCAGTTTGAAAAGATCGGTTTCGCGCAGCCGCTGGACGAAAGCGACGATCTGGCGCGACAGCCTGGCCGGTGCGTCCGGCGCCTTCTTCGCCAGGATTTCAAGCTCGCGCGCCGCGTCCGGGTAATCCACCCAGTAGTAGAAACAGCGCCGTTTCAGCGCATCGTGAATTTCGCGCGTCCGGTTCGAGGTGATGATGACGATCGGCGGCTGGTCGGCAACAATGGTGCCGATTTCCGGAATGGTGATCTGGAAATCGGACAGCATTTCCAGCAGATAGGCTTCGAAGGGCTCGTCGGTGCGGTCCAGCTCGTCGATCAGCAGAACCGGCGGCCCGCCGGGCGCCGCTTCCAGCGCTTGCAGCAGCGGCCGTTCGATGAGGAACCGCTTGGAGAATAAATCGCCTTCCAGCGCGGTGCGGTCGCGGTCGCCGACGGCTTCGGCCAGGCGGATTTCGACCATCTGCAAGGCGTAGTTCCATTCATAGACGGCGGACGCAATGTCCAGCCCCTCATAGCATTGCAGCCGCAATAATTTGCGCCCCATCACCTGCGACAGCACTTTGGCGATCTCGGTCTTGCCGACGCCCGCTTCGCCTTCGAGGAAGAGCGGCCGTTTCAGGCTGAGCGCCAGATAAAGTGCTGTCGCCAGGCTGCGGTCGGCGATGTAACCGCCTTGCTGGAGCAACGCATGGGTTTGCTCGACGGACGTTGGAAGGTCCATGAATAGTGCCTTTTATTCTTGCAAAGTGAATCCTGGCGGCGGCGCTACTTTCGCCGCCAGTTGCCCTGAAGGTCCTTGTAGTAGGTTCCGGCGGCGGCGCGTTCGATGATGCGTTTGCCGGCGAAAGCTTCGATCTGGCCCAGCGTCATGTTGTTCTTGCGCGCGATTTCGCGGTATTTGCCGCGCCGCCGCTGGTTGATGTCGTTCACGATGCCGGTGATGGCGGGGCTTGGCGCGGTTACCGGTGCTATATAGCCGCGCGGCGTTTCGCCGATTTTTCCGCTGCGCAGCGCATCGTCCAGCGCATCCGCGGCGGCGGGACCGGCGGCCAGCAGGAACAGCATCGAAAACAGCGCGGCGCAGGGACGCCATAAGAAATGGCCCGGCATGGCTAAAACAGTTCCTTGTTGTTGAGCAGCAAGGCGTCGATGTCTTTTTCGACCTTGATGCGAATTTCCTGCTCGATCTTGATGTTGAGATTGATCACGATCGGATCCTTTGGGGCGCGTATCTGTATTTCCGGCGTGCAAGCCCCAGCCAGGACCGCAAATCCCAGCGCCATGCGCGCCAAATTCCGCCGAAATGAATTCTTCATATCCTGAATATGACCAAATCCGGCGTTAATTGCCAGAGGGTACGCCCTGCGTTCCGCCGGGTGTCTGAATTTGGGTCAACAGGCGTTCGGGCAGGGTATAGGTCTTGATGCTCTGGTTGAGGATGTCGCGCAGCGGTCCGCTCATCGAAATATTCAACTCGATGGGAAAGCCGTCATAGACCGCGGCATTGCGGCCCTTGATTTCGAACCGCGAGGCGATCCCGCCCGACGGGTCCGCGTTCAGGGTCACCCGGACGCTGTCATACTTGAAATCGTCCACCAGCTTCAAGAAAAGTTCCGCAACTTCATTGGCGTTGGCCAGGGCGGGACCGACGGATTGCGGCCGGTAGCGGATGACGCCGCCGCCCGGCGCCGATTCGAGTACGGCGTGGCGCAGCGCGACCGTGCCGTTTTCGATCGCCAGCGTCAGTTTTTCGTTCAACGCGCCGGTCGCTTCAA
>PTKA01000433.1 GCA_002937525.1 Alphaproteobacteria bacterium MarineAlpha10_Bin3 | reverse complement strand
GGTCGAGCCATGGCGCATCGCCAAGGACGATGAAGAACTGGCTGTCGGCGCTGTTCGGATCGGAGGAACGGGCCATTGAAACCGCGCCGCGCAGATGCGTTTCGGTGCTGAATTCGGCTTTTTGTTTCTGGCCGGAACCGCTGGTCCCGGTGCCGGTCGGGTCGCCGGTCTGGGCCATGAAACCGTCGATGACGCGGTGGAACACGATGCCGTCATAGAATTTTTGCCGCACCAGTTCCTTGATCCGGTCGACATGGTTCGGGGCCAGATCGGGCAGCATTTCGATAACGACACGACCGTCCTTGAGTTCAAGATAAAGCATGTTTTTCTTTTCCTGCGCCGATGCGGAAACCATTGCCGCGATCATTGCGACCGCGCCGGCAATCAATACCAGCAAATGTTTCATTTTGCATTTCCTTCCTTGTGGACTGGATTTTTTTAGCGCAACGCCGCGGCGATATTTCCGCCATCCACGGTAATCACCGCCGCCGTGGTGCGTTCGGCCCGGGCCAGATAGACGAAGGCGTCGGCCACATCCGCCGCCCGCACCTCGCGGCCCAACAGATTGCCCGCCATATAGTCGGTTTCGCTGACGCCGCGCGCCGCCGCGCGGGTGGTAATCATGCCGCTGTCAAGCAACCCGCTGCGGATCCGGTCGGCGTTTACCGCATTGGCCCGGATACCGTCGGCCCCGTGATCGAGCGCATATTGCCGCATCAGGGACAGGGTCGCCGATTTGGCCAGGCCGTAGGGGCCAAAATCAAGCCCCGGATTGACCGCCTGCTTGGAAATGTTGAACAGCAGCGCGCCGCCGGTGCCTTGCGCCCGCATCACCGCAATTGCCGCCTGGGCGACGTTCTGATGGGCGAAGAAGTTAAGCTCGAAGGATTTGCGCAGCACGTCGTCGGCGACATCGCCGATGCGGCCGGTCCAGGCGGCGCCGGCATTGGACACCACGATATCGGCGCCGCCGAAATGTCGGCAAATTTCGCCGAAGGCCGCATCGACCGAAGCGCGCTGCGTGACGTCGCACGCCACTGCCAGCCCCACGGTCGCATCGGCGGTCCGCCGGGCCGCATCGCCGTCGATATCCAGCGCCGCCACGCTGGCGCCTTGCGCTGCGAAGGCTTGCGCGATGGCGGCGCCGATTGCGCCGCCCGCCCCGGTGACCGCGACGATCTGGCGCGCCAATGGCTTTTCTGCGCCGCGGCCCAGCTTGGCCTGTTCCAGCGACCAGTATTCGATATCGAACATGTCGGCTTCGGGAACGCAGCGATAGACGCCGATCGCTTCCGCATCGGTGATGGTCTGGACCGTGTTGCAGGCGAGGTCGGCGGCCACGCCGGCGGCTTTCGGGTCATGGCCGATGCCGAACAGGCCAAGCCCCGGCGCCAACGCCACCCTCGGCAAGGTGTCGAGCATGGTTTTGGGGGTGGTCTGGCGCGCATTATGGCGCTCGAAATAGGCGCGGTAATCGGCCTGGAAGGCGTCCAGCGCCACGCTGGCCCCGTCGCGGAACGCATCGAGCCCGCCCATGGCCGCCGCCGGCAGCAGCAAGGGTGTGTTCTTGGTGCGGATGTTGTGGTCCGGCGTGACCACGCCGATCTGGCTGTAGCGGCCCAACTCAGCCCCGTTGACATAGTTCAATATTTCCGGCCCGGTGCGGAAATCGAGCAGCATCCGGCGATACCCGTCGCCGCCCAGATCGCGCGCCAGCAGCCCGCGCAGGACTGGCGCGATTGCCGCCACCGGGGCCGGGTCGGCCGGCAACGACGCCACGGCAAAGACCGTCCGGCGGCCCTCCTTCAGCCGCGCTTCGGCCCGAGAAACCGCGTCGATCATCCGCTCATAGGCTTGCCTGGCGCTGTCGCCGAAGGTGAAGATGCCGTGCTTGTGCAGGATCAGCCCCTCGACATCGGGGGCGGCGGCGTGAATGCGGGCAGCACTCTTGGCCAGCGCGAAGCCGGGCATGATATAGGGCACATAACCCATTATATCGCCGAACAAAGCCTCGCAGATCGCGTCGCCATCGGGCTGGTCGGTGAGCGCCAGGATCGCCGTCGAATGGGTGTGATCGACGAATTTATGCGGCAAAAAGGCGTGCAGCAGGGTTTCGACCGACGGATTGGGCGCGGTGCTGTCGAGCAGATTGCCGCGTTGTGCGTTGACCATATCCTCGTCGCTCAACGATTCGAGCGATTGCAGCGCGCGCAACGGTTCCAGCCGCACCGCCGGCAGTCCGGCCGCTTCGATATCGCCCATGTCCCAGCCGCTGCCCTTGACCCGTAGCACCGCGACCTCATCGCCCATAACATCGCGCGCAACCGTCTTGACCGACGTGTTGCCGCCGCCATGCAGCACCAGCCGGGGGTCGCCGCCCAGCAGCCGCGTGGTGTAGATCCGCAAGGCCAGGTCGCGGTTTCCCCCCATAGCTGCCAGCCGTTCGACGTATTCCTGTGCCACGCTATCG
>PTKA01000432.1 GCA_002937525.1 Alphaproteobacteria bacterium MarineAlpha10_Bin3 | reverse complement strand
TTCTTTCATGGCGTATCCTTTCTTCGGAAAATCGGCGTCTTCGACAACGCCAGGATACGCCACCCAATTCCCCCATCACCAAGATTCAGCTATAGCTCATTGCACCAAGATGGCTAGCACTAACTTAAATTTCCTCGAACGGCTCACTTGCGGAAATTATCAGCCGGTCGATCCACCAGAGGTAATATTCGAGATACTTGAGATGCCGAAAGAACAATAACTTTGTTTGAGTGGAATACTGCTTCTTACTCATTTTGGATTCGTTACATTATAGGAACAGAACTTCCGACGTGCACAGCGCCGACACTTCCATTTCCACGGTGCAACAAATCAATCACGAGAATGCAAGGCAATGCCCTGAACGCTTATATAACCTTGCGCGCCGCAAGATCGCGTATCTCCGCTTCGCCGTAGCCGAGCCCGGTGAGGATATCGTCGTTATGTTCGCCCAGTTCGGGGGCGATGCCGATCTTGACCGGGGTCTTGGAGAATTGCCAGGGCGTGCCGTGGACCTTTAGCTTCTGGTCGTGTTTTGGATGGTAGATTTCCGTGACATAGCCGTTGGCGATCACATCCGGGTCGTTGGCGGCTTCCAGCAAACTGTTGATCGGGGCGGCGACGATATCGGCGTCGCGCAATATCTGGACCCATTTGTCGCGAGAGCCGGTGGCGAACAGCTTGTCCAGCGCCGCCAGCAACTCGCGGCGCGCATCGATTGAGGCGACGGCGACGCCAAGATCGCCGAAACCTAGCGCCTTCAGGCGGTCCCAGAAGCCAAGCGCGGTCATCGCGGTTTGCCACTTATTGCCGCCCAGTTGCAGCACCAGCGGCTTGCCGTCCCGGTCGTCGAAGCTGGCGCTCATCGACGGGCGGCCGGGCGTGCCGGTCATGCGCGCCTGTCCGGTCACCGGGTCCTCATCCTTCCACATGGCGGTCTGAAGCGTCCAGCCCATCAGCCTGATCTGGCCGCCGAGCAGCGAGGTTTCGAGCTTCTGGCCGACCCCGGTGGTCTCGGCGCAATATAACGCCGCCAGCATGCCGCCGAAGGCGAGGATGGCGCAGGTCTCGTCGGCGACCGAAACGATGCCGGTTTTCAGCGGTTGGCCCGGCGAGGAATAGGCTTGCGCGATCCCGCCCAGCGCCTGGGCCATGGAATCGGTGCCCGGCAAGGCGGCATTGGGTCCCAACGGGCCATAGCCGGAGATCGAGACATAGACCAGTTTGGGATTGATCCGCTTGAGGTCGGCATAGCCAAAACCGTTCTTGTCGGCGGCGCCGGGGCGGAAATTCTGGCCGAAGATATCGGCGTCCTGCACCAGTTTATAGAGGATATCGCGCCCTTCGGGCGATTTCAGGTTGAGCGTCAGGCTTTTGACGCCGCGGTTATTGGCCTCGAAATAGGAGCTGGGATAGCCCTCGACCAGCCCCTGGGTGCGCGAAGCGTCGCCGGCGCCGGGCATCTCGATCTTGATGACCTCGGCGCCCAGATCGGCCATCAGCATATAGGGCACGGTGCCGGCCTGTGCCGTCGAACAGGCGACCACCTTTACCCCGGCAAGCGGTCCATGCGCCATGGTCAGCCGTCCGGTTCGAGTTTCGGCATCGCATAGCGATCCTGCGGATCGACCCAGCCGTTGAAGTTGGGTTTGCGTTTTTCGGCGAAAGCGGCGCGCGATTCCATCAGATCGTTCTTGTCGCCATGGTCGTTCAGCGCGTCGCCCAGAGCGGTGAGATTGGGCGCAATCCTCGGCGCCATCTGCCGCATCATATAAATCGTGTTGACCCTGGAGGCCGGCGGCAAGCTCAGCAGATGTTCGGCCATCTCATAGGCCGTCGGCAGCAATTCGTCGGGTTCGACCAGCCGGTTGATAAAGCCGACCTGATGCAGCCGGTCGGCGGTAAAGCGGAACCCCAGCGCCATTTCGGTGGCGATCGGATGCGGCAAGCCAGCGTAATGGCCGTGGCTGTAGCCGCCCAGCAGCCAGCGCTTGGCTTCCGACATCTCGAAGACCGCGCCCTTGACCGCGACCCGAAGGTCGGTGCGCTCGACCAGCATGAAGCCGCCGCCCATCGCAAAGCCGTTGACGGCGGCAATCACCGGCTTGTCCAGCGTACCGTCCATGAACGGGTTGTTGGTCGTCATGTCGCTGCCGACCGTGCCGCGTTTGAGCGATTCCTTCATGTCTTCGCCGGCGCAGAACGCGCGGCCCGTGCCGGTGAAGACCGCGACTTCCAGATCCTTGTCGGCCTGGAATTCATTGAAGGCATCGGCCATTTCCGCGCGTAGCTGGGCGCCCAGCGCATTCATCCGTTCCGGCCGGTTCAACTGGATCAGCATGATCATTATTATAATAACTCAAAAACAATTCATGGAATTGAGCTTTTAGAGTTTTAGAAAGTAAAGAAGGTTCTTTAACGCTACCATCATAATTTGGAACATACTCAACAGTTTCTTTTTCAATGTCTTGTAA
>PTKA01000431.1 GCA_002937525.1 Alphaproteobacteria bacterium MarineAlpha10_Bin3 | reverse complement strand
CCTGGACGCCGCCCGCCCCCCATGCCAGGTCCGAGCGCGGCTATCTGAAACTATATCTCGACCATGCAAGCCAAGCCGGCGACGGCGTCGATTTCGACTTTCTGACCAAAGCGCCCGATGGCCGCACGACACCGGTGATCTCCTGAAGGTGTGCCGGTGCGCGGCGTTAAGCGTTCTTCTTGCGCCACGTCTCAATAAATTCGATCACCCCATCGGCATCGACGATGTCGGCGTAGCGGCGGCCGACATCACGTAGATTGTCCCGGTGCGGGCCTTCTTCGTGGTCGCCGACGCAATCTTCGGGCACCATGGTGCGGTAGCCATGGGAGAAACTGTCGATGATGGAAGCGCGCACGCAGCCGCTGGTGACGCAGCCGGTGACGATGACGGTATCGACGCGTTCCTTGGCGAAATAGCTGGTGACCGGGGTCTGGAAGAAAATCGATGCGCCGGTCTTGCACAGCGGCACATCGTAGGACGCATCGTAAATCCTGGGGTCGAGTTCGGTGCAGGGATGGCCGTGGATGAATTGTTCGCGCACGGCGGCGACCTTCCAGTGCGGCATGTCGCGAACGCTGGCATAGGCGGTGTAGCAGCACACGACCGGCACGCCTGCGCGCCGGGCGACATCCAGCAGCCGGGCGGTGTTGTCCACCGCGCGGGCGACCAGTGGCGCGCCGGCAAGCGGATATTGCGGGTCGGTAAACCCGGTCTGAAAATCGACCACGACGATGCCGGGCTTGTCGCCATAGCCGATAGTTTCCGCGCCGTAAGTGCGTTCCCGGTAGATGTCTTCCATTATCGGTCTCCTTTGATATGACTATAAACATCGCGGGAAGGATCATCGGGGAAAAATCTGGATGGAATACACGAGTTTTGGCAAAACCGGGTTGCGGGTCAGCGTCGCCGGGCTCGGTTGCGGCGGCGGTAGCCGGCTGGGCGCCAGCCGTGGCATGTCGAAAATGCAGTCGGTGGCGCTGGTGCGCGTGGCGATGGATCTTGGCGTCAACTTGCTCGATACCGCAGCCGCCTATGGCACCGAAAATATCGTTGGCGAGGCGATCAAACCGGTGCCGCGCGACTCCGTCGTGGTGGCGACCAAGGCGCAATACCGCAAGGGCGGCGCGATCGTTCCGGTATCCGATATCGTGGCTAGCCTGGAAAATTCGCTGTGCGAACTCGACACCGACTATGTCGATATCTTCCAGTTTCATGCCGTGCGGCCGCAAGACTATGCGTTGATCCGCGACGAATACGCGCCCGCTTTGCTGCGCGAGAGGGAAAAGGGCAAGCTGCGCCATCTCGGCCTTACCGAAACGCCGCCGAACGATCCCGACAACACCATGCTGAAATCGGCCGTCCATGACGATATCTGGGAATCGGTCATGCTGGGCTTTCACATGATGCATCAGGGCGCGCGCAAAAACGTTTTCCCTTACACCCAAGCCAATGGCATCGGCACCTTGGCGATGTTCGTCGTGCGCGGCATCTTCAGCATCCCCGGGCGGCTGGCATCGACCATGGCGGAACTGGCGCGCGACAGATTAGTGCCGGACTGGCTGGCCGAAACGGACGATCCGCTCGGATTTCTAGTGCACGAAGGCGGCGCCGACAGCGTGATCGACGCCGCCTACCGCTATGCCCGCCATGAACCCGGCACCGATGTGATTCTGTTCGGCACCGGCGATCTGGATCATCTGCGCACCAATCTGGCGTCAATTCTGGCGCCGCCATTGCCGCCGGCGGATGTCGCGCGCCTGGCTGAATTGTTCGGGTGCCTTGAAGGGGTCGGGCTCGATCTGCCGGTCAAACGGGACGGAAAATAAATTCCTCGCCGAATGGACCTTGTCGCGGCCTTCTGCGATGCTTAAGTACGTTTCACACACGATGAGTGTTGTATTTTCATAAAATGAGGACTAATCATGGGCGACAAGGCTCGAATTTTAGCCTTCGCGGGGAGCGCGCGGACCGATTCCTTCAACAAGAAACTTATCGCCATCGCCGCCGAAGGCGCACGGAACGCCGGCGCGGACGTGACGCTGCTCGATTTGCGCGATTACGAAATGCCGATCTATGACGGCGATCTGGAAGCCGGGGAAGGCCTACCGGCGAACGCGCTCAAGCTGCGCGAAATCTTCGCCGCCCATGACGGCCTGCTGATCGCAGCACCCGAATATAATTCCTCGATCGCGCCGCTGCTGAAAAACGTCATCGACTGGGTCAGCCGCTCGGCCGGCGACGCGGCCATGCTGCAATACATCACCGGCAAGACCGCGGCATTGGTTTCAGCATCGCCCGGTGGACTTGGCGGACTACGCGGGTTGGTGCATCTGCGCCAGATACTGGGCAATATCGGCGTTATCGTGATCCCGAACCAAGCCACCGTGCCCGGTGCCGGCAGCGCTTTCGACGACAGCGGCGCGCTCAAGGATACCGGCCGGCGCGATGCGGTGCACGCGGTCGCGGCCAAGCTGGCGGTGGTA
>PTKA01000430.1 GCA_002937525.1 Alphaproteobacteria bacterium MarineAlpha10_Bin3 | reverse complement strand
CCAGATTGCGCGCGAACAGCGCGGTATCAAACAGGGGGGCGGTGGCGCGGCGGTTCTCAATGTCGATCCGCAAAGCCGCAAGGCGCGCCGCATCGCGCGCCAGCGCAATGGCCAGATCGCGATAGGCATTCATCGTATCGGCGATAAGTGCGGGCAGCCCGAACGCGGTCAGCAGGCTGGCCGAAACCCGCGATGCAAAATGAGATCCGCGCAAGGTAATCACCGGTAGTGCTGCCCAAAGCGCGTCGCTGGTGGTGGTGTGGCCATTATAGATCCGCGTATCGAGGGCAAGATCGGCAAGCGCCAATCGCTGCAAATGCGCCGATTTGGGCAGGAAACCGGCGAAAATCAGGCGCTCTGGATCGATCCCCGCCACCGTGGCGAAACCGCGAAGGTTTTTGACCGCAAGCGCATTGTTCGCCTGTAGCCACAGGACAGTTTCCGGAACCGCTGCCAGAATTTCCATCCAGACAGCGAACATGACCGGCTCGTATTTATAGGTGTTATTGAAGGACGCCAGCACAACCGCATTTTCCGGCAGGTCAAGTTCTGTCGGTAATAACGGTTTTGAATCAATTGTTTGCTGGTCATTGTTAACCTAATAGCAATGTGGCATTACCGCGAATGCCTCGCTGTAGAACCGCGCAGACGATGGCGGCGTCACGATGTCGTCGGTAATGATGTAATCGAAAAAATCAGCGCCGCTGGTGCGGGAAAACCAAGCCAGGCGACCTGCACCGGGGCCGGGCGCAAGGCGGCGATTTCCAGCCGGTTATGGCGGGTATGGCCTTTCAGGTCGACCAATAGGTCGATGTTGTCGGCATGGATGCGCCGCGCGCCATCGGCGGCGTCCAACCCGGCGATATCGATGAATTCGTCGCAACCGTCCTGGATGGCGCGGCGAAAGGCGCTGCCATCGTTCGGTCCGCAGGAATAGGCATACACTGCAACACGGCACCGGTCATGCGCCGCGAACAGCCCGGCCATCAGATGCGCCGTGGCATGGTCGTGAAAATCGCTCGACAGATAGCCGACGCGAAGCGGCCCGCAATCGCGGCGGCGATGAGGGTCGAAAGCGACATTCCAGCCCGCGACCCGCGCCGATAAAGCGGCACTCCATTGCCGCGCCACGGCAAAGTTCCGCGCCGGATCGTCGCAGCGCGCAACATGGCTGAATGGATCCTCGGCGCTGGCGCGTCCGGCCGCAATCGAGGTTTACGTCAATGTATCGGCGCGCGCGCCATTGCGCGAAATCGTCCCAGTCGCAGGCCATCTGCTTGGCCGCGAAAAGGCCCAGTGCGGCCGGGTTATCATGCGCTTGCAGACCAATCGAGGTGCCGAATGCCAGGATCGCATCGCCCAGATAGCCCAGTTTCTGCTGACAGGCGCCAAGGTGATTTTGCACCGCGACGCAATCGGGTTGGCGCGCCGCCGCCCGGCGATAGACGGTCAGCGCCGCATCCAGATCGTGGGCCGCCTCCAGCGCGTCGCCCCATGCCAGCAGATCGGCAATGTCGGATTGCGCCATCGCCGCGACCCGCCGCCAGCTTGCCGCCGCATCCATGTTGCGGCCAACCAGAGCGAGCTGGCGGGCCAGATGCCGCGATGACGCAAGATTGTCCGGTTCTAGCGCCAATGCGCGTTCCAGCGCCGATATTGCATCGGCCCGCGCCCCGCTCTCGATCAGGATCGTCCCCAGTGTCGCGTGAAAAGACGGATTGTCCGGGTCCAGCGCAATCGCCTTGCCAATCAGCGCCACCGCCCGCGCCGAATCCGCCAGATGGAACGCGATCAGGCCGCGCAGAAACAGGACCGGCGCATCGCCCGGCGCCGCCGCCTGCAATTGCGCGCAGATCGCATCCGCTTCGGCGAAGCGTTCCGATTCCACAAGGGCGATTGCCGCCTGAAAGCGCGTGGCCATATCGGTCATGCGCAAGGTTATACCAAGGTCTCGCCGCGAGGGCGCGCACTGCGTATATTGCAATGGATGAAACGCCGATTCCTGCGTCCCTTGCCAATATCGGTGCTGGCGCTGAGCGCCATCGTCGCCCTGACCGCCGGGTTCGTGTGGACCAACCGGCTGGTGCTGGCGCAATACGCCGCCGTGGCATGGTCGAAGGAAACCGGCGTGGCGCCGGCCAGCCTTACCATCGACGATCTGACGCTCGATGGCGCAACGCTGAAGAACATCGTCCTGGGCGCGCAACGCATTTCGCGTATCGAGGCAGCCTATACGCTATCGGAACTGCGCCGGGGCCGCATCGAGCGCGTGGTTTTTTCCAACGTCCAGGGCCGCGCCCAGTGGCGCGGCGGCGTCCTGACCTTACCGGGCCTAACGCCGCGCCGTAGTACCGGATCTTCCCTTCTGTCTTCAGGTCTTCAAGGGTGGCGAAGACATCGTCGCGTTGGATCGTCGTGATCCTAGGGTTATGCAGTTGATAGAGATCTATGTAGTCGGTCTTGAGGCGACGCAGGCTCTGCTC